>CAZOKO010000030.1:0-27021 GCA_964580455.1 uncultured Thermodesulfobacteriota bacterium
AGAACTAGGCTTAATTTTTCTTTGATATATACCGGTGTTCTAATTGTTCTTGACTGACAGTCAAGTGCCCTGATCATGGCTTGTCTTATCCACCATGTTGCATAAGTAATAAATCTATGGCCTCTCCTGTAGTCATATGTATCAATTGCCCTTATTAAGCCCAGGTTGCCCTCCTGAATAAGGTCAGATAATGCGAGACTATGTTGAGCATATTTTTTGGCTATACTTATTACCAGCCGCAGATTCGCTTGAACCAGTTCATTCTTTAATGTTTTAATCTCCTTTGATAATTTGCCAATTTCCCTTATAGTTTTCCTTAGCTCCATTTCAACAGATTGATATTTTTTACAATTTATTTTGCAGATGGGTATTTTCTTCAGGTTTTTTATTATCCTGTTGGTATCCGTTATGCTGAGGTTTATTTTTGATATACATTTTGAGATCTCTGCCTCAACTTTATACAATTTAGTTTTTAGTGGTTCTTTAGAGTTATCGTTTTTAGATAATTTATTTATGGAACGATTAACTTTCTTTCGCTCTTTTTCCAGTATAATTAGATCATCAAAAAGGTGAAAAGAACCATTAGCCTGCAGGAGTATTTTTTTTGTATCTTTAAATATTTTGGAAGGAACCATTCTCAAGAGTTCTTTCTTAAAGAGTTGATTCCATTTCAGAACCAGTTTTTTATATTCTTCCTCACTTTCTTTAATCCTCTTAGCTAAGATTTTCTCCTCTTTTTCTGCTAAGAGGGGGAACCTGTTAATTGATTTGAAATATATAACAAGTGGGGAGTTTTCTCCGCCTTGAGTATCAGTATATAGACTCCCCTCTTTATCAACAAAAGAGAGTTCTCCAGATTTGCTTTCACCTTCGTCGACTTGAGCAGGAAATAATGGCGGGTCTTTCTCAGGTTCTCCGATCTTATCTGCCAGCATAAGTTTGGGATTATCTTCTTCGCCTGTCTCCTCAGGAAGAAAATCCAGATCAAATTCTTCCATTTTAAATTTTCTGCTTACATTAGCGTAATCCATCTCAAAATCCTTTATCAAAAAAATTATATTCGCCACCCATCTTATAGAACTATCTATTTAAACGTATGACTTATGTCATAAATATTAGATAAATCAGGGATAATTGAGAGTACCTACAAAATTATGTTATTTTCATGATCATCTTTAAGTATATGCATAGACAATAATAATAATCATTATTGACATGTCAAGTATAAATTAGATTTAAGCAAATAAAGCTGCGTGTTTCATAAATTCAGACGGGATATGTCTGAGATTTAAAAGTATGGGAGCAGGAGTGGGATAATTAAGTTTTTATTGATGAGGTAAGAATTGACCCCGAAAACCCCTTTTAAAATGGTGAAATTAAAAAGTAATCACCCATTTAAAAGGGGAGAGGGTGGAGGAAGTAAAAAATGAAAAAGCTATCAAAGAGAAAGAGGAGGATCTCTCTCGTTTCTTATTGTTACTAAAATAAACGTTTTAAACATGTCAGGGTTCTTTGCAATGTTAAAATAAGTTGTAAATAGATTTTTAACCTGCGTTCACGCTTTTAGAAACAGGAAACAAATTATACATAGAAACTAACTCCTATTCACCGTCTTGTTTTACTTGTTGTAAATCCCGTCCTTTATATTATTCCTAACGAGGTAAATATGCGCCTTATTTTAATATGCTTGACAAAATAACAAAAATATAACAATTTAGAATTCAAAAAGCTTAGTTTGCCAGGAGATATACATGGACAGAAAAAGGGCTGAATTATTATTCTCTTTTCTCATTATTATACTCGCTTGTTTTTTATTCGGATGCTTTAATAAAGGGCCAACCACTGACCGACTCTATTTTGAACCTCCTCCCAGACTTATCGACAATTATAGCGGTATGGTAGAAGAGGAGGAAGTTAATTGGGCATGGTTAAAATTTGATGTTAGATTCGACAATTACAGGAGTATAACTATAAAACCATTTCAAAACTTATCATTAATGGACGATCAAAATATCTCTAAAAGATTATATAAGGGGTTAACAGGATGGTTTAAGAGCAGTGGTATGGAAGTTTCTGATAATGGAGAAATTATATGTGAAGGGGCTGTTGTAGAATTAATAATTGAAAGAGGATTTATTAATAAAGTTAACCCATTTTATGAAAGAGAGAATGATTTATATCTGGAAGTAGAGTTATTTATTAAAGAAGATACTACTCAGAATACAATCTGCAAAATCAGACATGGTGCAGTGGGAACTGACGTTGAAATAATTATAAAACGTCTACAAGCAGGGTTATTCAGTTATTTTAACTCACATAAGTAACAAGGTTGTATTCTATCCAGCATCAAGTAACAAGTATCATTGAAATAGATTGTCACTTAAGATATTAAATGATGGAATAAGGGGTTTAGTTTTAAGAATATTAAGTTTGACCTTTCTTAATATCGATAATGGAAGGTATTAAGAAATTGGAGGAAAGGGCTAAGTGAGGTGTTTATTCGTGAGCTTCGTGGTTAAAATTTGAATCGAATGTCTTGTTCAATAAAAATATGTGGTATCACCAATTGTGAAGATGCATCCATGGTCTCAGAGGCTGGAGCTGATTATCTGGGGATTTTGGTCAATGTACCTTGCTCTCCACGCTCATTAACAGTAGAAAAAGCTAAGGCTATATTCTCTTCTTCAAAAATACCGGTGGTACTTCTCACTTTTGACCTCAGACCAGATGAAGTGAATGACTTAGTAATAGAATTAAATCCATTCGGAGTCCAGATTGCCGGGGATGAAACCGAAAAAGATATATTAGAATTAAAGAAAATGCTTACCTGCGAGATTTGGAAATCAATTCATATACCAGCAGCAGAAGCTAAAGGAATAAAAGCTAATGACATAATAGATAGAATTAGTGAATTTACTAAAGCTGGTGCAGACAGAATTGTTCTAGACAGCGCGGTGGGTAAGGGAGCTAAGATGCAGAAAGGGGGGACCGGACAGCCTTTTGACTGGTCTTTAGCCAGAGATATAAATGCTCGGGCAGATACTTTTATTTTTTTAGCAGGTGGAATTAAACCAGTTAATGTTGAAGATGCCATTATGCAGGTTAGCCCTGCCGGTATCGATCTAAGCAGCGGAGTAGAAAAATCTGTTGGCAAGAAAGATCCTGGTTTGGTAAAAAGTTTGATTCATAACGTTAAAAGATTAGAGATGTCGCAATAGGATTTATTGTAAGCAATGATTGGAATTGATTTTATAGAGAAGAAATTAAAAGCAATGAACATTGACCACTATGAAATCTATCTTTCACAGGTTGAATCAACTTCTATTGAAGTGAAAGAGCAGCAGATTGAATGTTTCTCATCTGCCCAGAGCAAAGGATTATCCTTGAGGTTGCTTAATAATAACCGATTTGGGTTTTCTTATTCTACTAAATTTACCAACGATTCTTTTGATCAGATTATTTCAAATGCTGTTATGAGCGCCAATAATTCTTCGCCTGATGAATTCCATTGTCTTCCAGATGAATCCAGACCCCTCCCCAGTTTAATGATATATGATAAAAATATCTCTTCTATTCCTAAAGAAGAGAAGATAGAAAAAGCAAAAAGACTTGAAAGAGAAGCTATCAGTTATGACAAAAGGATTACAAAGGTAAGAAAAGCAGCCTATCAAGAAAGAAAAGCAACAGAGTATCTGATCAATTCCAATGGTCTTGATCTGTCTAATCAGCGAACACTTTTCTCCTGCTCAATCGAGGTAGTGGCGGAGAAAAGAGGTGATTCTCAGATGGGATGGGATTTTGATTTCAGTTGTTTCTATGATAATATAGATGTTGCTAAGGTAGGCAGAACAGCATCTTCAAAGGCTGTAGATTTGCTGGGTGCTCAATCTATTTCATCTTTTAGGGGTACTGTTATATTTGACAACAATGTTAGCAGTCAATTTTTGGGTGTTTTAGCACCTTCCTTTTTGGCAGAATCTGTGCAAAAAAATAAATCGATCTTAAAGGAGAAAATGGACAAGAAGGTATTTTCCAGTAAGATTGATATTATTGATGATGGGCTTTATCCTGGTGGAATGGCTACTAAGCCTTTTGACGGAGAAGGAATAATCAGACAAACTACCTCATTAATCGAGCAGGGTGTCCTTAAGAGTTTTCTTTATGATACCTATTGTGCTAAAAAGGATAAAACTGTTTCTACAGGAAACAGTTCCAGGGGATCAATAAAGTCTCCTCCCAATGTCGGTTATTCAAATCTTTATATAAAGAATGGGAATGAGAGTCTTGATGCGCTTATTTCTAAAATAGATAAAGGTCTGTTGGTAAATGAAGTTATGGGGATTCACACCGCAAACCCCATTTCGGGAGATTTCTCAGTTGGAGCAAATGGTTTTTTAATCAAAAATGGTAAGAAGACAACTCCTGTCAAGGGTATAGCCATTGCAGGAAATATCATGACGCTTTTAGTTCGTATTATTGGCGTGGGGAGTGATCTTCGTTTTTTCGGTCATACAGGTTCCCCCAGCCTGATGATTGAAGAAATAGATATAAGTGGCGCATGAAAATATCACGCAGAGATCGTGGAGATGGATAAAGATAAATCATAATATTTGTTAATAAACTAAGAGGGGAGCATAAAAAGTGCTTGGTGCTATTGTCAAAAAAGTGGTTGGAACCAAAAATGAAAGAGACCTGAAAAAGCTAAGGCCTCTCGTAGACAAGATTAACAGTCTGGAATCAACGGTTAAAACACTTAATGACCAGGAACTTAAGTCAAAAACTGAAGAATTCAGGAATAGGACAGAGAAAGGAGAATCATTAGATGAATTGTTGCCTGAAGCCTATGCCGTTGTTCGGGAAACAGCATGTCGGACATTAAACATGCGACATTTTGACTGTCAATTGGTGGGGGGCATTATTCTTCACCAGGGCAAGATTGCTGAAATGGCCACAGGTGAAGGGAAAACACTGGTAGCAACGCTTCCTGCTTACCTCAATGCCTTGACAGGCAAAGGTGTTCACATCATTACTGTAAATGATTATCTGGCCAAGAGAGACAGAGCCTGGATGGGTGTCATTTATGAATTTTTAGGGTTAACAGTTGATGTAATCTATCATGATATTGACCCCTCTGACAGGCAGAAGGCTTATGCGGCTGATATCACTTATGGAACAAATACTGAATTTGGTTTTGACTATTTAAGAGACAGCATGGCAATCAGACCAGAATATCAGGTGCAGCGATTACACAACTACGCTATTGTTGATGAAGTGGACAGTATCCTTATTGATGAGGCAAGGACACCTCTAATCATTTCTGGGCCAGTAGAACATTCTACTAATCAATTTAAAGAGCTCAAATCTCCTGTGCATCGAATTGTGCAGAGTCAGACGGGATTAGCAAATAATCTTCTTTCTCAAGCTGACAAACTATTAGAAGAGGGTAAAGATTATGACGGGGCAATTAAGCTCCTTCAGACTAAACGAGGAGCTCCCAAGAATAAACGCTTTTTAAAAATGTCAAAAGAAGGAAAATACAAAAAGCTTATCGAAAGGGTTGAACTTGATTACATGAGGGATAAAAGACTGGGAGAACTGGATGAAGATCTTTATTTCAGCATTGATGAAAAATCTCATGTCGTTGACCTGACTGATAAGGGGAGAGAAACCTTGTCTCCACAGGACCCCGATCTTTTTGTCTTGCCGGATCTTAGCGTTATAGATGAGGACCCGGATATTAGTGACGAAGAGAGGCTTAAGAAAAGAAGAAAACTGGAGAAAGAGTTCAGTGATAAGGGGGAGAAAATCCAGAACATCTCTCAACTGCTCAAGGCATACTCCCTCTTTGTAAAGGATGTTGATTATGTGGTCAGTGAAGGTCAGGTCTTAATCGTAGACGAGTTTACAGGGAGGCTGATGCCGGGCAGACGTTACAGTGATGGTTTGCACCAGGCGTTAGAGGCCAAGGAAGGTGTAACCATTGAAGGTGAAACCCAGACGCTTGCTACTATAACAATACAGAATTACTTTCGCCTCTACGAAAAACTGGCTGGGATGACAGGAACCGCTGAGACAGAAGCACCAGAGTTTATGAAAATCTACAAGCTGGATGTTGCAGTTATTCCAACCAATGAGCAGGTTAGAAGGATAAATTACCCTGATGCAATTTATCAGACTAAAAAGGAGAAATATAGGGCAATCATCGATGAAATTAAGGAGATGTACGAAAAAGGCAGGCCAGTGCTGGTGGGTACTGTCTCTGTTGATGTTTCGGAATTGATAAGCAGAATGCTTCCCAAAACAATCAAGCATTCTGTTCTCAATGCGAAACGTCATAAGGAAGAGGCAGAAATTGTTGAAAAGGCCGGTCTGCAAAAGGCTGTTACCATCGCCACCAATATGGCTGGAAGAGGTACCGATATAAAACTTGGTCCGGGTGTAGTTAAATGTAAACAATGTTGTGTCATTTGTGAGATAGGAAAAACAAAGGATTGTGCAGCCTGCCCGGACCCGGATAAGAAGGGAAAAAAGATGACAGAATGCACTGATGATATGCCATGTGGCTTGCATATTATCGGAACAGAAAGACACGAATCAAGAAGAATTGACAGACAACTGAGGGGGCGCTGTGCAAGACAGGGAGATCCGGGTTCTTCCCGATTTTATCTTTCCCTGGAAGATGATCTTCTAAGAATCTTTGGTTCTGAGAGAATATCCTCAATTATGGAACGATTAAATATGGAAGAGGGGGAACGTATAGAACACAAAATGCTAACCTCAGCTATCGAAAGAGCTCAAGCAAGAGTAGAAGCACGAAACTTTGATGTAAGAAAACACCTTCTGGAATATGACGATGTAATGAATAAACAGAGAGAGGTGATTTATCAACAGAGATATAAAGTGCTGAGAGAAGAAAGCCTAAAGGAAGAGGTTGAAGCTGCGATTGATGAATTATCTGAGGGAATAGCTCAAAGATATGCTGAAGATAAGGTTCATCCTGATGATTGGGATATTAAAGGATTAAAAGATTCTGTATTTAAGCAATTTTCTTTTCCCATGTATCTCCCAACTGCCACTATAGAAGATTTAACCTTTGAAAAATTAGGCGACCTGATTATAGATCAGGCAAAAGAGATTTACAAAAGAAAAGAAGTTGAGTTTGGAGAAGATGCTATAAGACAACTGGAAAAGATGATCTACCTCCAGGTAGTCGATAACTTGTGGAAGGAGCATCTTCTTAATATGGATCACATGAAAGAAGGAATCGGGCTCAGGGGCTACGCTCAGAAAGATCCTTTGAGAGAATATCAGAAAGAAGGATATGATATGTTCCAGGACCTGGTTGGACGGATAAACTCTGAAGCTATCGAAAAATTATTTACGGTACAGTTCGCTAGAGAATCAATGCCAAAGAGATCCGAACCATCACCTTCTCAACAATATGTTTTGAGTCGTGGTAAAACTGCCGAACTATCAAAAGGTAAAACAGTTAAGCGGGAAGGTAAAAAGGTTGGAAGAAACGACCCCTGCCCCTGTGGCAGTGGGAATAAATACAAAAAATGCTGCGGTAAATAAGGTCAATTCCTCTGTTTTCTCTGTGGTTAAGTTTTAAAACACTCAAGCTCGAAAGGAAAAAAACAAATTGAATATTTCGGTTCCTGGTTTTCTCGCGGGTGGTATAAATTCAGGAATAAAAGAAAGTAATAAAAAAGATCTGGGGCTAATTTTCTCTGAACAGCCATCAACTACTGTTGGTGTATTTACAACCAATAAAATTAAAGCGGCTCCTGTCATAATAACCAGAGAAAAGATGAAGCAGAATAAATCTCAGGCTATTATTGTTAACAGTGGTAATGCTAATGCTTGTACGGGGCTCACAGGGCTACAGAATGCGAGTGACTTATGTAAATTAATATCTGAGGAATTGAGTATATCTGAACAGCTGGTAATGGTATCATCGACTGGTATAATAGGGAAAACACTCCCTATGGATAGAATAAAAACTAATATTCCCCGTCTGGTTAAATTGTTGTCTCCCTCGGGTCTTAACGATTTCTCTGAAGCTATCATGACTACTGATACCTTCCCTAAAATAGTTGTCAAAAAGGAGGTGATTGACGAAAGAGAAGTAACAATTTGTGGAGTAGCTAAGGGTTCGGGGATGATTATGCCAAACATGGCAACCTTATTATCTTTCATCATTACAGATTTATCAATAAAACCAGACCTTTTAGAAGAACTTTTTAGGGAAGCTGTTGACAGCTCTTTTAATCAAATTACAATAGATGGAGCGACAAGTACGAATGATATGGTTATAATGATGGCCAATGGAAGAGCAGGAAATTCTATGCTCATAAATAAATCTTCCGATTTGCAGATATTTAAAAACTCTTTGAATGACATTTTTTGCGATTTGAAAAAAATGATTCTTAAAGACGCTGAAGGAGCTACTAAGATAATAAATATTCAAGTTGTATGTGCAAAAAGTGATGAAGAAGCAAAAATAATTGCCTATCAGATAGCAAATTCAAATCTCGTAAAAACTGCTTTTTTTGGGGAAGACCCTAACTGGGGCCGTATATTGGCAGCTATAGGCAGTATAGATGCTGACATAATCCCTGGACAAATTGACATTTACTTTGATGATGTTATAGTAGTAGAAAAAAGCATCAGTACAGGTATGGAATTACAAGCAAAGGATATTCTCAAAAAGTCGGAGTTTCAGATAAATGTTAACTTACACAGTGGTCATGGAACTGCAAAAGTTGGCACTGTCGATCTAACTACCGAATATGTAAAGATTAATGCTTGTTATCCAACATAATATGGCTTAAAATCAGTTTGACTGTACTTTTGCACATTTTTCTCTTGCAAAATATTATCTGGTATGCTAACAAGATAAGCTATTTTGACGTTTAAACAAACATATTTAATAATTTATTTGAAAGAGAGGTGCTCTTGGCGATTTTAAGTATGAAACAACTATTAGAAGCTGGAGTTCATTTTGGACATCAAACAAAGCGATGGAACCCAAAGATGAAACCATATATTTTTGGTGCCAGAAACGGTATCTACATTATAGATTTGCAGAAAACTGTTACACTTTTCGAAGAAGTATATAACTTCGTTGTGGATGCAGTAGCTAATGGTGAAAAAGTCCTTTTTGTAGGTACTAAAAAGCAGGCTCAGGATTCAACAGCAGAGGAATCCAAGAGATGTGGTATGTTCTATGTTAATAAGCGATGGTTGGGAGGTGCCCTAACTAATTTCAAAACCATAAAAAAGAATATTCAAAAACTAAAAGATCTGGAAGCTATGACAACCGATGGAAGAACTGAACAATTGTCAAAAAAAGAGGCTCTGGAAATTGATAGAGAAATTGCAAAGCTGGACCACAGCATGGGTGGAATAAAAGATATGGAACAGGTTCCAGGCGTAATATGCATTATAGATCCTAAAAAGGAAAGAATAGCGGCTGCTGAGGCTAAAAAACTGGGGATTCCATCAATTGGCCTCCTGGATACAAACTGTGATCCAGATGATGTGGATTACGTCGTTCCAGGCAATGATGATGCTATAAAAGCAATTAGACTCTTTAACTCTAAGATTGCAGATGCTTGTATAGAAGGAAAGCGTAGGTTTGAGGAAAGAATTCAGGCTGAAAGTGCAAAGGAGTCTGATGAAGGGGAGGATAAAAACGATAGCTAAAGAAATGACCAATGGATCGGAGGAGGAAATGGAAATAAGCGCATCGATGGTGAAGCAGTTACGTGAAAAGACAGGTGCTCCTATGATGGATTGTAAAAAGGCCCTAGTCGAAAGCAATGGAAATATGGAAAAGGCTATTGTTTACCTTAGGCAAAAAAGCTTAACAACCGCAGCAAAAAAGTCTGCCCGAGTAACGACCGAAGGTGTTATTAGCTCTTATATTCATCCAGGCGGCAAATTGGGTGTTATCCTGGAGTTAAATTGCGAGTCAGATTTTGTTGCACAGAATGATGATTTTAAGGAACTCAGCAAAAACATGGTAATGCATGTTACTGCACTAAATCCACTTTACATAAACAGGGAGGATGTCAACCCCGAGGTTATTGAAAAAGAGAGAGGGATTTATTTAACGCAGGCAAAAAATTCTGGCAAACCGGATAAGATCTGGGATAAGATTGTTGATGGAAGAATGGAAAAGTTTTTTTCGGAAGTGTGTTTAATGGAACAAAAATATATTAAAGACGATAAACTTACCATAAAAGATGTAGTCAATGAGGTAATAGCGAGGCTGGGAGAAAAAATTTCCGTTAGACGTTTTGTCAGATATCAGCTTGGTGAGGAATAGACTCAATAGCATTTTTCTGGAATTGAAACTTGAAACAAAAATACCATAGAATTCTACTTAAGCTTAGTGGTGAGGTATTAACAGGTGACAAAAGCTATGGCATAAGTCCTTCAGTAATTGGCAGGATTTCAGGTGAAATCAAGGAGGTTGTCGGCTTAGGAATAGAAGTTGGTATTGTAATTGGAGGTGGCAATATTTTTAGAGGTATATCTGCTGATAAACAGGATATAGACCGCGTATCAGCTGATTATATGGGTATGCTTGCCACTATTATTAACAGCCTTGCTTTACAGGATGCTATAGAAAGGAAGGGAATACCCAGCAGAGTACTTTCTGCTATATCAATGCCACAAGTAGCAGAACCTTATATTAGGCGTCGTGCAACACGTCATCTTGAAAAAAAGAGGGTTGTCATTTTTGCGGCTGGAACAGGCAATCCCTACTTTTCGACAGATACAGCTGCTGCTCTCAGGGCAATAGAAATAAATGCGGAAATTATTTTAAAAGCAACCAAAGTAGATGGTCTCTATGATAAGGACCCACTTATCTACAAGGATGCTACCAGATACCGCGAGATTAGTTATTTGGAAGTCTTAAATAAGGGTCTGAAAGTAATAGATGCTACGGCCGTTTCTCTTTGTATGGACAATAACCTCCCAATGATTATCTTTAATCTTACTTCATCTGGAAACATTAAAAAGGTAGTCCTGGGAGATAATATTGGAACTACTATAAAGGGCTAATTAATGAGTGAAGAATCATTTAAAGAATTTAAAGAACAAATGAATAAATCCATAGATGCTTTGCATAGAGATTTAAATCGGATACGAACGGGAAGGGCATCGTTGAGTTTGCTTGATAGTATTAAGGTAGATTATTATGGTACATTAACTCCCATAAATCAAATTGCCACCCTTTCTGTCCCTGAGAGTAGATTGATGACCATTCAACCCTGGGATACTAATATTATTGGTGATATTGAGAAGGCTATTCAAAAATCTGAACTGGGTTTAAATCCTATGAATGATGGAAAAATTATTCGCATTAGCATTCCCAGTCTTTCAGAGGAGCGCAGGAAAGAGCTTGTTAAATTAGTAAAAAAAACAATAGAAGATTGCAAAATATCCTTAAGGAATCACCGAAGGGACATAAATGAAAAACTTAAGGAGATGAAAAAAGAAAAAGAGATTTCGGAAGACGAATATTTCAAAAAACACGATGAGATACAAATAATAACAGACGAATTTGTCTCACAATGCAATAAGATTTCAGATGACAAAGAAAAGGAAATCCTTGAATTTTAATGCTTTGTGATCCACTAATATACTTTTAGAAAAGGGGGTGATCTTGTGGCTTATAAAATAACTGAAGAGTGTGTAGCTTGTGGTACTTGCGCTGAGGAGTGTCCTTCAGATGCCATCAATGAAGGTGATGATATTTATACGATCAATCTGGATGAATGCACTGAATGTGGCACATGCAAAGAAGTCTGTCCCACAGAAGCAATCATAGAAGAGTAAGGTTCTTGTGCCGAGGTTAAACTCGGCACGAACCCCCTCCTTTTTGACTTCTTTCCAGTCTCCAACACTCCCATCACTTCCTGTGAATGGCATTAACAGGGGGTTCAAGATACCTGGCATTTCAATAAGTTATAGTAATATCGAGACTTATTATCATGGAACAGATAAACAAAGACAAATTGCCCAGGCATATTGCTATCATAATGGACGGAAATGGTCGTTGGGCAGAAAAACGATCTCTAAACCGAATTGCTGGTCACCGGACAGGTATTAAAAAAGCAAAAGAGGTTATTCGTTCCTGCAGGGAATTAGGCATTGAGGTATTAACACTTTATGCTTTCTCGACTGAGAATTGGAAGAGGCCTCAGAGAGAGATAAAAGCACTTATGGCCCTTTTAAAAAGGTTTCTCCGTGCTGAAGGAAAAGAATTAATTGAAAACAATATCCGTCTCAATACCATTGGTAACATTGTTGATCTTCCCAAAGATGTCAGTCAGGTTCTACAGGAAGTTATGCAAAAAACAAAGAGAAATACAGGTATGGTTTTGAATGCAGCTTTGAGCTACAGTGGAAGGGATGAAATTATCCGGGCGGTAAAAAATATTATAGCACATGTCCAGCAAGGGGAAATGACAACCAAACAGGTAAATGAAGAGATTTTTTCACAGTATCTATTCACCTCTGGATTGCCAGATCCAGATTTGCTTATAAGAACCAGTGGAGAGCTTCGAATTAGTAATTTTCTATTATGGCAAATGGCTTATACAGAAATATATGTTACTGATATCCTCTGGCCTGACTTCAATAAAGATAATTTAATTGATGCTATAGCAGATTATCAAAAGAGGGAAAGAAGGTACGGTCTTATACAGCAGCAAATAAACACACAGTCTGATTTTAGGCAGGAGGAGATTTAAGAGATTAATTGAGTAGCGGAATCTTACTTGGTTTATAATAATTTGTTAGCTAAAAGGATAATAACAGGGTTAATTCTAATACCGATTATTATTGCCTTGATTTATTGGGGCAAGGAGAGCATTTTTCTAGTTATTATTATGCTGGTTTCAAGCCTTGCCCTCTTGGAATTTGTAAAAATAAATCTGTCTGGTGAAGTAATCACAGAAGCACTTGCTCTAACTGCGGGTTTGGCGATTGTATGGTTTATAAATTACTATCAGGAGCATCTGACTTTTAGTGCAATCGATGGAATGAGTTGCTTTATAACCTGGTCGATAGCACTAATTACACTCACTGCTTTTATTGTATTATTTATACATCTGATTTTTTACCCCAGAAATGTAATTTTAATAAACAAGTCTCTCATTGCAGTCATTGGCATAGCATATGTAAGTTTATTCTTATCTTATCTTATACTGATAAGAGGAGAAACGAACGGAAGAAGCTGGATATTCTTCATGCTTATTGTGATATGGTTTGGAGATAGTGGAGCATATGCTATAGGAAACATGTTAGGAAAGCACCAACTCTGTCATCTTATAAGTCCTAAAAAAACGTTTGAAGGTGCCCTGGGGGGGATAGCAGCCAGCTTTATTGCAGTATTAATTGCTAAGATATTTTTCCTGAAAGAGCTTGCAATAGCTCACCTAATAATACTGGCTCTTGGAATTGCAGTTATAGGTCAATTAGGAGACCTTTGCGAATCAACTTTTAAGCGGGCAAATGGTCTCAAGGATTCTGGTAATATTCTGCCAGGACATGGAGGAATGCTTGATCGAATTGACAGCCTCCTTTTTGTTGCCCCATTCGTTTACTATTATAAGCTATTGATTTTAAATTACATGTGATAAAAAATACGATTAATAAAGAGGCAAAGCAGCAGAATAATATGATGGAGAATTTAGATTGCTGAAACGTTTATCGGTTCTGGGTTCTACTGGTTCGATAGGGATAAATACCCTTGATATCGTCAGACGTTTTCCTGACAGATTCAGTATTGAGGGACTTGCGGCAGGGAAAAATCTCAAACTTTTGAGAGAGCAGATTAGTGTATTCAAACCCCGAATTGTGTCTGTACTGACTGAAAGGTTAGCCAGAGAACTTAAAAAACTTCTTTCCAGAAACTGCAAGTCGGAAATCGTCTACGGGGAAGAAGGTTTAGCGTTAGTTGCCAGTTTGGAAGAAGTAGATTTAGTAGTGTCTGCTATCGTTGGTTCAGCCGGATTGCTTCCTACTTTTACAGCCATTGAAAAAGGTAAACATATCGCTCTGGCAAATAAAGAAACACTGGTGATGGCTGGCAAGATAGTTATGAAAGAAGCTCGCAAGCAAAATGTGAAAATTATACCTGTTGATAGTGAGCACAGTGCCATTTTTCAGTCATTACAGGGACACAAAAAAAAATACCTTAAAAATATAATTCTAACTGCATCCGGAGGTCCCTTCCTGAGATATTCTTACAAAAAACTGGGAACTGTTACACCGAAAGAGGCTCTCAAACATCCAAATTGGGCAATGGGGAGAAAAGTGACTATTGATTCTGCTTCCTTAATGAATAAGGGATTGGAGGTAATTGAAGCGAGATGGTTATTTGATATACCATTAAAAAAAATCAAAGTTTACATCCATCCCCAAAGTGTCATTCATGCAATGGTAGAATATATTGACGGGAGTGTTATTGCTCAGTTATCTAACCCGGATATGAGAGGACCGATATCATATGCGCTATCACAACCAGATAGGATAAATACTGAACTATCTTCTTTGAATTTATTAAAGATCGGCAAATTGAATTTTATTCCCCCAAACCACAAAAAATTTCCTGCTTTAGCTTTAGCTTATAATGCACTGGAAGATGGAGAAACCATGCCTGCTGTCTTAAATGCTGCTAATGAAGTGGCTGTGAATGATTTTCTCAGAAGAAAGATAAGTTTTACGGATATACCTAAGATTATTGAAGAGACTATGAACCTCCACCACTCCAAAAATATTATTTGCCTTGAAGATGTCCTTGCAGCAGACATGTGGGCTCGACAAAAGGCTTCAGAGATAATTTCTCATCTGAATTAAAACCAATTAAAATCTCTAAACGTTAGGCTATTATTATGATTATTTTAATATCTTTTACTATTGTAATTGGAATTCTTGTCTTTGTTCATGAATTTGGACATTTCATAATTGCCAAAAAAACCGGGGTAGGAGTAGAGAAGTTCTCTTTAGGTTTTGGCCCTAAACTAATAGGATTTAAAAAGGGTGAAACCCAGTATATGATTTCAGCCATACCTCTTGGGGGGTATGTCAAACTAAAAGGAGAGGACCCTGATGATCCTATAACCGATGATCCAAAAGAATTCAGGTCACGTAGTATAGGAGTAAGAGCAGCAATTATTTCAGCAGGACCTTTAATGAATTTTCTTCTAACTTTTTTTCTTATGCCTATTGTATTCATTATAGGTATTCAAGTGCCTGTATTTTTGGATAATAAACCAGTAGTTAGATGGGTCTCTGAAAATTCACCTGCCAAGATTGCAGGTTTGAAGATGGGAGATTGCATACTCACAGTTAATGGGGAAAAAGTTGATAACTGGAAGATGTTTAATGCCCTCACCCAAACGCAGACAGGAAAGGACGTAAAAATAGAGTTTGAAAGAAACAATACTATTCAAGAAAAAGTGGTTACTACTCATTCAGATATCTTAAGCATGGAAAGAATTGGTGTCTTTCACAAAATGGATCCTCAAGTGGGGGGGATAATTAATAATTCACCTGCGCAGGAAGCTGGTTTGCAACCAGGCGATCTCATTAAAGATATCGCTGGTACAGGTATAACCCATTGGGTACAGATGTCAGAAATTATCAGAAAGTATCCGGGAGAGGAAATAAGATTTAAAATTAAAAGGGATGGAAAAGATTTAGCCTTTAACTTTAATATTAAACCGGATGCTATAATAGATGTGGTACAGGAAACTTCTCCCGCTGAATTAGCTGGTCTAAAAGCTGGCGACACTATACTGACAATAAACTCTAATGACGTTTACCATTGGAAAGAAGCACTCCTTAAGAAAGATTTCTCCAAAGAAGTGATGCTAAAATTTGAAATTATTCGTGATGCAGAAAAAATTAATATTACAGTTATATCTCAGTATATTCAAGATATAGGAATTGAGGTAAGTGGAAAGATAGGAATTATGCCACATGAAGAAATAATCTTTAAAAGGTTTGGAATATTTGCCTCACTGAAAGAGGGGTTTAAACAGGCTTTTGAGATGACAGAACTTACTCTCTGGGCGCTGGGAAAATTGTTCACCTTAAGTATTTCACTAAAGACACTCGGCGGTCCCATAATGATTGCAAAAATGACTGGTACTGCAGCAAAATCAGGTGTATCTTCTCTTCTAATCTTTACGGCTTTTCTCAGTCTTAACTTGGGTATCATCAATCTGCTGCCTATACCTATACTTGATGGGGGCCACTTACTATTCTTATTAATTGAGTTGATCATTAGAAGGCCTTTAGGAACAAAAAAAATGGAAATCGCACAAAAAATCGGATTTGCCATACTTATACTTCTTCTTATAACAGTTACCTATAATGATATCTTAAGATCTGTTCCTCAAAAATATTTAGATTTCCTTCCCTGGAAGTAAATAGCAATGAAATTACTGGCAATAGAAACATCAACTATGATGAGCAGTATTGCTCTTATCGATGAAAATAAACTTCTAGCGGAGTACCACATTGAGATTAAGTCAACTTATTCTGATGCACTTTTCCCACTCATTGAACATATTTTAAAAAGTGTTAAAGTTTCCATTAAGGAAGTCGATGCTTTTGCTTTAGCGCAAGGTCCTGGATCTTTTACTGCTTTAAGAATTGGAATCAGTGTAATAAAAGGGTTAGCATTAGCAACCAATAAACCCTTAATAGCTATTCCATCGCTGGATGGATTAGCACACAATATATGCTTTACTAAACTGTTGATATGTCCACTTTTAGATGCTCGTAAGGATGAAGTATATACTGCCTTTTACAAGCGTGAAGATCTTCATCTCTTGAAAAAGCTGACACCTGATAGAGTAATCGTTCCGGAAAAACTTTTAGACGAGATCAGGGAAGATGTTGTTTTTTTGGGAGGTGGTAGTGACCTATACAGGAACTTGATCGTCAAGAAACTAAAAGAAAAAGTTTTATTTGCACCACTTCATCTCAAGTATCCCAGGGCTTCAACTATAGCCCAGCTGGCTCTTGAGAAGTTAAAGAATAACGAGATAATGAACATTGAATCTATATCTCCAGTCTATGTTAGAGCGCCGGAAGCAGAAATCAAATGGGAAAAAGAAAGATACCATGTTGACATCTAGCCAGTATTATTATATTTTATAGAAAGAATTTTAAATAGCAGATGTTAAATTGCAATATAAGATGAGGTGTTAGATTAAATGGAGGAAAAAGATAAATTATTAATTGAAAAGCATATTAATAGTGATGAAGAATTAAAGAAGCATTTCGAAGAACATATTTTATTTGAGAGACAATTGGATGAACTGAGTAAAAAACCCTATCTCACGCAGGAAGAGGAAATTAAACAAAAAAAATTAAAGAAATTAAAACTGGCCGGAAGAGATAGTATGGAAAAGCTACTGAAGAAATATCGCTAACTTTATGTCTTTCAATTAGGAGTTAAAGTGAAGATAAAAACTGGAGTGCAAATACTGTTTGAGTGCCTGAAGAAGGAAGGTGTGACTGACATTTTCGGTTTCCCAGGCGGGGCTGTACTGGATATCTACCATCAGTTTAAAAACTATAGTATTAGACATATCCTTGTCAGACATGAGCAGGCTGCTGTACATGCAGCAGATGGATATGCTAGAGTCACTGGTAGGGTAGGAGTTTGCCTGGTAACCTCCGGGCCCGGTGCAACAAACACAGTAACCGGCATTACTACTGCATATATGGATTCTATCCCTGTGGTTGTTTTTTCAGGTCAGGTACCAACGATGCTTATTGGGAATGATGCTTTTCAAGAGGCTGATATTGTTGGAATTACCCGTCCATGTACCAAACATAATTACCTTGTTAAAAATGTAGAAGAACTGGCTATTACCATAAGGGAAGCTTTTCATATAGCAAGCAGTGGAAGACCCGGTCCTGTACTGATTGATCTTCCCAAGGATGTAGTTAAAGAAATAATCCCGTTTCACTACCCGGAGCATATTAATTTGCAAGGCTATAATCCGACTTATTCAGGTCATTTAAGACAGGTTAATCGGGCATTCAGTGAAATTTTGGAAGCTAAAAAACCAGTTATTTATGCTGGAGGTGGTGTTATATCTTCCAATTCTTCAAAGGAACTTTCAGACTTTGCCCACAAACTCCAGATTCCCGTTACAACCACACTTATGGGGCTTGGCTGTTTCCCTGGTACCGACAAGCTCTCTTTGGGAATGCTGGGGATGCATGGAACCTACAGGGCCAATATGGCTGTTACCAATTGTGATCTTCTGATTGCCATAGGTGCCCGCTTTGATGACAGAGTCACAGGTGATATTAGCAAATTCGCACCACTTGCAAAAATTATTCATATTGATATTGATCCTACTTCCATAAGTAAAAATGTGAGAGTGGATACCCCGATAGTTGGTGATGTGAGGGACATTTTCAAGAAGTTTCATGTCTTGCTTGAGGATGTAGGGAAAATTAATTGGAAAAATAAGAGAAAATCATGGTTTGCGCAAATTGATAAGTGGAAGAGTGTCCATTCCCTGGATTACAAACAGAAGGATACTATTAAACCACAGTATGTTGTTGAAAAATTGTATCAGTTAACTGACGGAAATGCTATAATATCTACCGAGGTTGGCCAAAACCAGATGTGGGCAGCTCAATACTACAGCTTTGATAAACCCAGAAAATTCCTGACTTCTGGTGGATTGGGTACTATGGGATATGGGTTCCCAGCCGCCATTGGCGCACAGATAGCTTTCCCTAAAGAGATAGTTATTGACATAGCTGGAGATGGAAGCATACAGATGAATATCCAGGAGTTAGCAACTGCTGTGCAATATAAGTTGCCGGTAAATATTGCTATATTAAACAACGGCTATCTTGGAATGGTACGTCAGTGGCAGGAATTATTTTATGATAAAAACTATGCTGCAACTTCCCTTAATACTTCGCCCGACTTCGTAAAGTTAGCAGAAGCCTATGGAGCGCTGGGATTGAGGGCTACAAAACCAAGCGATGTTGTTCCGGTCATAAGAAAAGCATTAAAGTCTCCAAAGCCTGTAATCATGGATTTTGTCGTTGAATCAGAAGAAGGTGTCTATCCTATGGTTCCAGCAGGAGCCGCCATCGATGAGATGATACTCTTATAGTTGAGGTTTAGATGAAACATACTATTTCACTACTGGTTGAAAATAAACCTGGTGTTCTTTCAAGAGTCTCTTCATTATTCAGTGGAAGAGGTTTTAATATAGAGAGTCTCTCTGTTGCAGAAACCGTTGATCCTAAAATATCGAGGATGACTATCCTTACAACTGGCAATGATCATATTCTTGAACAGATCACCAAACAACTCAACAAATTGATTAATGTTATAAAGGTTATTGATTTTAAAAGTAATGAATATGTGGGACGGGAATTGGCCTTGATTAAGGTTGGCGTCACTGAAGAAACACGTTCGGAAATCCTTAGTATAATTGATATTTTCAGGGGAAAGGTACTAGATGTCAGTTCAGGGAGTTATACAGTAGAAGTAACAGGTGATGAAAACAAGATAACGGCTATTTTGGATTTGTTTCGACCTATGGGAATCAAGGAGGTTGCGCGAACAGGCAGTGCTGCACTCACCAGGGGGAGCAAGACCAAGATCTCAAAAGGGAAAAATGCATTAAGTTCAAAAGGCAAAAAAAAATAATTTTAAAAAATTAGCAACAGGAGGATTTGCATTATGGCAATTATCAATTTTGGAGGCGTAAAAGAAAAAGTGGTTATGCGGAAAGAATTCCCCATGTCAAAAGCACGTAATGTTCTAAAGAATGAAATAATCGCTGTTATTGGATATGGTGTACAGGGACCAGCCCAGGCTTTGAACATGAAAGACAATGGATTCAAGGTGATTGTCGGCCAATCAAAGAAATTTAAGAAGGATTGGAATCGTGCGATAAAGGATGGCTGGAAGCCCGGTAAAAACCTGTTTGATATCGAAGAGGCTGCACAACGTGGTACAACAATCGAGATGCTTGTCTCAGATGCGGCCCAAAAAGTAATATGGCCTGTTATAAAGAAGAATCTCAATCCAGGTGATGCATTATATTTCTCTCATGGGTTTTCGATAGTTTATAAGAATCAGACAAAAGTAATTCCACCAAAAGATATTGATGTAATTATGGTTGCTCCCAAAGGGTCAGGCACATCACTTCGCCGCAATTTCCTTTTAGGTGAGGGTATAAATTCCAGTTTTGCAGTAGATCAGGATGCTACCGGCAAAGCAAGAGACCGTTGCATTGCCCTTGGAATTGCTATTGGATCGGGATATCTTTTCCCAACAACTTTTAAAAATGAGGTTTACAGCGATTTAACTGGCGAGCGTGGTGTATTAATGGGTGCTCTTGCTGGTATTATGGAAGCACAGTATGATATTTTCAGAAAGAACGGACACAGCCCAAGTGAGGCTTTCAATGAGACAGTCGAGGAGCTGACGCAAAGTCTTATAAAACTTGTTGGTGAAAACGGCATGGACTGGATGTATCTAAACTGCTCAGCAACAGCCCAGCGCGGTGCTCTTGACTGGAAACCAAAATTCAAAAAGGCTGTGATGCCTGTCTTTAAAGAAATCTACGAGAGGGTAAAGTCCGGGAAGGAAACCCGTCGTGTGCTCTCTTCATGTGGCAGAGCCAACTATCAAGAGCAATTAGCCAGGGAATTGAAGACTATGGCAAATTCTGAAATGTGGCAGGCAGGCAAAGCAACACGTGATCTCCGTCCAAAGGAACATGCTGCAAAAATATCGAAGGCTACAAAAGGAACTGGAGGAAGAAAAGCTTACTAGTAGTGATGCAAGGCGTTAAAAAATAAAATCAATCACTACTCTGGGGTAAAGACATGAGGCGTGTAAAAGGAAAAAGGAATTTAAGTATGAAAAGGGGTGTATTTATTCTCCCCAGTATTTTTACTTCCCTTAGTCTTTTTTGTGCCTTTTACTCCATCACTGCTTCGATAAAAGGAAGTATTTTACATGCATGTTGGGCAATAATTATTGCCGGTGTTTTTGATGGCCTCGATGGAAGGATTGCTCGGCTTACTGGTTCTACAAGCAGGTTTGGGGAAGAATATGACTCCCTTGTGGACATGATAAGTTTTGGTATTGCGCCTGCCATTTTGGTTTATTACTGGGCATTACAACCCTATGGGAGGTGGGGTTGGCTTGTTGCTTTTCTCTATATAATCTGTACTGCTCTAAGACTAGCAAGATTTAACGTGCAGTCTGAATCAAGAGAAAACAGATATTTTCAAGGTCTTCCAACTCCAGGTGCTGCTGGCATGATAGCTACCACTGTAATTATTTTTAACAATCTGGGTATGCCTGTGATAAGAAATGTCACCATACCCTTAATAACATGTTTACTTGCAATGCTTATGGTAAGCAATATCAGGTACTACAGCATAAAAGATTTTAACTTTAGGAAGAGAAGACCATTTAGTACACTGTTAGCCTTTGTTTTTTTATTGATACTATTCTTAGGTGAGCCAGAGATATTTCTTTTTATTACTGGTGTGATCTATACAATATCAGGTCCGGTTGGATTTTTCCTTATGAAGAGAAAGAGAAGGATTTCAAAGGAATCAGAGACAAATACAGAAACTAACAATTATAATAATATCTCAAAACTGTAGTGAGGGATTTTTTGGATAGAGTCAGGATTCTAGATACAACATTGAGGGATGGCGAACAGTCTCCTGGATTCAGTATGAATATCCATGAAAAGTTGAGGATGGCTAAACAACTTGAGAAACTGGGTGTTGATATAATAGAAGCTGGTTTCCCCATTGCTTCTAAGGGAGATTTTGATGCTGTTAAATTGATTGCAGAATCTATTGAGAATTCTCAGATTTCCGCACTGGCTCGTGCTAATGACAAAGATATAGATCGGGCTTGGGAGGCTATAAAAGATGCTCGATATCCTTTTATACATACATTCATTTCTACCTCCGATATTCATCTGACTCATCAGCTTAAAAAAAGCAGGGAGGAAGTTTTAAAAATGGCAGTTGCTGCCGTCAAGAGGGCAAAATCTTATACAGAAGATATAGAGTTCTCTGCCATGGATTCTACCAGAAGTGATCGTGATTATCTTTGTCAGATTATTGAAGAAGCTATCGATGCTGGTGCAACAACTATAAATGTACCTGATACTGTGGGATACACTATTCCTTCCGAGTATGGTGACTTAATCAAATATATAATGCAAAAAGTATCAAATATTGATAAGGCGGTCATAAGTGTCCATTGTCATAATGACCTGGGGTTATCAACGGCAAATTCAATAGCTGCTGTCTTAAACGGTGCAAGGCAGATAGAATGTACAATAAACGGTATTGGAGAACGAGCAGGAAATACATCGTTAGAAGAAGTTGCAATGATCTTTTTTACAAGGAAGGATTATGCACATCTTGAGACCAACATTAAAACCGAAGAAATTTACAGTACCAGTACACTTCTTACCCGAATAACAGGGGTAGGAGTTCAACCCAATAAGGCAATTGTAGGCGCTAACGCTTTTGCACATGAATCAGGTATCCATACAGATGGTTTGCTTAAAGACAAGATTACTTATGAAATTATGACGCCTGAATCTGTTGGTGTAAAAAAAAGTAGCATGGTATTGGGAAAACACTCAGGCCGACATGCTATGAGAGAAGAATTAAATAAAATGGGGTATGAACTATCTGATGAGGATATTAATAAAGTTTTTAATCGATTTAAAGAACTTGCTGATAAGAAGAAGAATCTTTACGAGGAGGATTTGGAAACTATTGTAGCTGAAATTATACTAAGAGCACCAGACAAGTATAAGCTAGTCAATCTGAATGTGATAAGTGGGAGTTTTGCTATACCCACTGCTACAGTCCAGATGGAAGTTGACAATGAGCAAATAAAGGATGTGGGTATGGGTGATGGTCCCGTTGATGCAGCATTTAAAACCATTACCAAGATTACTGGTACAAAAAGCAGGTTGCTCAAATACAGTGTTGATTCAATCACGGGTGGCACCGATGCTCAAGGAGAAGTTACTGTTCGACTTGAGGAAGAAGGTAAAGAAATAGTAGGAAGAGGTGCTCACAATGACATTATTATGGCCAGCGTATTTGCCTATATTAATGCTCTAAATAGATTAGAATACTTAAAGAAAAACCCCGTTAAAAGCTACCTGTAATTACCCGAAGGCAAGATAAGAACAGTGGGATAGTAGTGAGCGTTAACTCATAGTTCTTAACTTGCCTATTTTATCTCAGATTTTACAATTAACCACAGAGTACACAGCGCAGCAGAGCCGCAACCAAAACAAATATAACCACGAAGGGCACGAAGAAACACGAAGAATGAAACTAAACTGTGTTAAAGAAACACGATGTTGCAGGTTAGTAGTACAGAGATATTACTTCTTAAATCAGTAATTTACACCTTTTTTTATAGTAAATCTCTTTGCACATTTCAATGAAAAACTTTTAGTCAGAGACCTTCCCCAAAATTTAAAAAATAGATATAAAAGAATGAATTTCAATATGTTTTTCTTTTTACTATATTAACCTCTGTGCCCTCTGTGGTTAATTGTTTTTTGGTGCTTGATTGAGAGTGATGTAAAAGATGGGAATGACTATTACAGAAAAAATCCTGGCTTTTCATTCAGGATTGAAAAAAGTAAAAGCAGGACAGTTGATTGAAGCTAAAGTCGATATTGTCCTGGCTAACGATATTACAGCACCAATTGCTATTGACCAATTCCGCGCGTCCGGAACCAAAAACGTTTTCAACAACAATAAGGTTGTGCTGGTTGCGGATCATTTTGCTCCCAATAAAGATATCCTTTCAGCCGAGCAGTGCCGTTTGCTGAGGGAGTTTGCAAAAGAACAACAGATTACCCATTTTTATGAAGGCGGAGAGATGGGTATTGAACATGCACTGCTTCCTGAAAAAGGAATTGTGAAACCCGGCGATGTTGTCATAGGCGCCGACAGTCATACGTGCACCTACGGAGCATTGGGCGCATTTGCAACCGGTGTAGGAAGCACGGATGTTGCGGCAGCTATGATTACAGGAGAAACCTGGTTTCGAACACCTGAGAGCATTCGATTTATTTTAAACGGTCGATTAAACCCATGGGTCAGTGGAAAGGATCTTATCCTCTACACCATTGGTGATATTGGGGTTGACGGTGCACTTTACAAAGCCATGGAATTTACTGGTGAAGCAATCAAAAACCTCTCCATGTCAGACCGCTTTACGATGGCCAACATGGCCATAGAAGCGGGTGCCAAAAGCGGCATTATGGCAGTCGATACCATCACTGAAGCATACATTAAAGATCGAATCAATAACGATAACCAGATGACACTATTCACCAGCGATATGGATGCCGAATACTGTGATATGAAAGAATATGATCTCAGTCAAATAGAGCCCCAGGTGGCTTTTCCCCATTCGCCGGAGAACGCACGTGGCATCAGTGAAGTGGGTGACGTTCCTATTGATCAGGTTGTGATTGGCAGTTGTACCAATGGTAGACTTGAAGATTTGCAGGTTGCGGCTAAAGTTTTAAAAGGAAATAGAGTAGCACCCTACGTTCGGTTGATCATTATACCGGCCACCCCGCACATCTATCAGGAAGCAATGAATCAGGGGCTTTTTGAGATATTCATGGATTCCCACGCCGTCATCAGTCCACCTACCTGTGGTCCATGTTTAGGAGGGCATATGGGTATCCTGGCTAAAGGAGAGAGGGCAATTGCAACAACGAACCGTAATTTCGTGGGTCGCATGGGGCATCAGGAAAGCGAAGTTTATCTATCAAACCCGGCCATAGCTGCTGCCTCTGCGGTAAAGGGAAGCATCTGCAGCCCGGAAGCGATTGGAGTCAAGCCATAGAAGAAAACAAGCTGTCATTCCTGCGGAAGCAGGAATCCAGATTTTTATCAATACGAGAAAAGTTATGAACATAAAAGGAACATCCTGGAAATTCAATGCGGATATCAATACGGATCTAATCATACCCGGGCGTTACCTGAACACAATCGATCCCAACGAATTAGCCAAGCATTGCATGGAGGATATCGATCCGGATTTTCCTTCTAAAGTCAAAACGGGTGACATCATCGTGGCGGATAAAAATTTTGGTTGTGGTAGTTCCAGAGAACATGCACCCATAGCTATCAAAGCTGCTGGTGTGTCCTGTGTAATAGCGAAAAGCTTTGCCCGCATATTCTACCGAAACGCTTTTAACATTGGCTTGCCTGTTGTCATATCAAAAGAGGCTGTCGATGGTATCGACGAATCCGATGAGGTTGAGGTGGATACCCATAAGGGTCGCATTACAAATATCACAAAAAACAAAACCTATCAGGCCGAGCCCATACCGGCATTTATCGAGACGATCATTGCCTCTGGAGGATTGATGCCATACGTAATCAAAAAGAGGGGCTTAAACAAAACCTAAGCAAAGGGTAGGGGACATTGACATGTATAAAATAGCCGTAATCCCGGGTGATGGAACGGGCCCCGAAGTGGTTAATGAAGGGCTCAAGGTATTGAAAGCCATTTCTGAAAAACAACACTTTAAGTACGAAACGATGCTTTATGATTTTGGTGGAGAAAAGTATAAGAGAACCGGTGAGACCCTCCCGGATTCGGCTTTAAAAGAATTTGAACGTGCGGACGCCATTTACCTGGGAGCCATTGGTCATCCGGATGTCAAACCGGGAATTTTGGAAAAGAGTATCCTGCTCAAAATCAGATTTGCTCTGGACCAATACATCAATCTGCGGCCCGTCAAACTTTATCCCGGTGTCGAAACACCCTTAAAAGACAAAGGGCCTCAAGATATCGATTTTGTCGTGATCAGGGAGAACACTGAAGGCCTGTATGTTGGCAGTGGGGGGTTTACCAGAAAAGGCACACCGGATGAGATCGCCATTCAGGAATCGGTCAACACACGTAAAGGGGCAGAACGGTGCATTCGATACGCCTTTGATCTGTGCAAGAAAAGAGGGAAGGAGAAGAAACTCACCCTGTGCGGCAAGACCAATGTCTTGACCTACGCCCATGATCTCTGGCAGAGGGTATTTGATGAGGTAGGGAAAGAATTCTCTGATGTGACGACCGATTATGCTCATGTGGATGCTATTTGCATGTGGATGGTTAAAAACCCGGAATGGTTTGATGTTATTGTAACGGATAACATGTTTGGTGACATCATCACCGATCTGGGGGCCATGATTCAGGGTGGTATGGGCATAGCCGCAGGGGGCAACATCAATCCGGAGGGTACCTCCATGTTTGAACCCATTGGTGGTTCCGCACCTAAATACACAGGGAAAAACGTGGTCAATCCCATGGCGGCTATCTCTGCCTGTCAGATGATGCTGAACCATCTGGGGGAGTTAGAATCTTCCAAAATTGTTGAAAAGGCCATTATGAAAGTCTTGTCAAGTAACTTAAAAAGCCTGTCTGCCGGCAAAATGGGCTACACCACATCAGAAGTCGGCGACCTGGTGGTCAAATATATCCAGGAGTAGAAGAAACTCGAAATTGCGCGGCTGCAAGATGAGTATCAAACGCGTCTTAAAAATGAACCAAATGCAGCCCCTTAATCTAATAAGTTCCGCAATCAGAAATCTGCAATCCTAAATCTCATATACTGTAAAACAAAGGGGTCAGACCTACACATTTGACAAAGAGATTTTTGTCTCTATCTTTTTGTTAACATAGAGGGTGACATAGGTTGCGAGAGCAACTTGCAAAAAGTTAACGGTTAGAACTCTTCAGCTCACAGCAAAGTGAGAAGAAGGATTTCACCCATAATAGACAATTCCCATACCCGATACTACCTCTATCATTGACACCCAACCATCTTTATCCTATACTGAGAGTATACTTCGACACTGGAGGATATACCAATGAAGCCAGGAAGAAATGATCCATGTCCTTGCGGCAGT
>CAZOKO010000031.1:0-26970 GCA_964580455.1 uncultured Thermodesulfobacteriota bacterium
CCAGTATGTTACGGTTTTGCTTTCTTGCTGTAGAAAGGTAGCTTCTTATTCGGGCGAAGTATTTTGCCCCTTGTATGGTACGGAAACATCCCGATATTTTCAGGCGAACTTTGATCATTCGGATATCTTGTTCGGCAAGGTTATTTGAAAATGGGACATTTATGTCATGAAGGAAAGCAAGCACAGAGGATTCATGATCTCCGAGACGTTCGAGTAGATTTTGAGCCTTGGTTTTTTTAGTCCTACCTCTTTTCTTTTTAAGTGGGGGGTCTGGAAGAGGGTTGCACACCCACCCTTCGGCAATAAGATAGCGGTATTTTTTGATCCACGGGTCTTTTTGTTTTTCGGTTAACTGTTTATGTTGCAGGCAGGCAAAATCATTCATTGCCAACAGAAGATCGAACATATTTTTTGCCCACACTTGCTCCTGCTGCTCGAACAGGAAAGTAAGTTCCCGTAGGTGGTGAGCATTGCATAAACCGTGTTTACAGTTATATGAGAGATAAGGTTCCCAGAAATCATGAATGAGATGTCCGCAAAAATTTGGCAATATATTGAAATGATCCATGGCTTCAGCGCCGCGTTTTTCATGGACACCGAAGAAGGTTAACGTTTTTGTGCTTGCAGTGTGCAACCAGTGTAGTTTGCCGGCAGTACGAACGCCACTTTCGTCGACGTTGAGAATCGGGGATTTACACAGCGTTTCCATAACGGCTGTCTCAAAGGGAGCGAGGTTGTCATAACTTCGACGCGAGGCATCAAAGACAGTGGCTTCGCTGACGGGAGCGCTATAAAGATCATTCATCATCTGGGAGATACGGTTGGGAGGGATAAGCTGTTGATTATGTAAGTAAGCCAACAGTCCCCGGAACCTGGGCCCATACTGGGCAGGAGAACTGATATTTTCTGGAAATGAGGCGCTGTTGGACAAGCCGCATTTAGGGCAAAGTTTGATCTCACCTCTATATTCGGTGGCTTCAAGTTTGGGTTGCGGCAGTTCAAAAACCTGTCGGCTGATATAGCCGGCAACCGGTTCATGAGTGAGGTCGGCACAGCAAGAACAGGAGGTTATAGGCAGAGGAACAACATAGTCAGGCTTTTCGGTCTGTTTTAGATTATGACCTTTATGCCCTTTTTGTCCGCCACTTTTTTTCTTGGAATGCTTACGCAGACTTTTCGGTTTGGGTTTAGCCGGCCCATCTGACGAGGGTGGTTTGCTGCTGTTGCTGCTGTTTTTGTTGAGCTTCTGTTCCAGTTCGCAAACACGCTTTGAGAGTGACAGAACTTGCTCTTGGTAGGACAGGATGAGATCTACCAAGATATTTTTGTCGAGACGACTGAGTTGTTCTCTGGTAAACATTATGAATTTCCCCGACATAAAATTTGCCGGAAGTTCCAAGTCAAAGGATACAGATAAATGTCTTTTACAGGGACTACGAGGTTATTATAACGATCTTGTCGCGACCGTCCTTTTGTCTGGCCAATACAGAACCAATTAGATGCCTTGTAGCAAGTGCCTTTGAAGCGGTCACGCTCAACAAATGTCTCCACCATATGAATGGGGTGACCGTATTTATGCATCCAGTCCTGTTTGATACGTCTCAGGATCCTGGAGAGAATATAACTTGCAAGGTGAGGAACACGAATCCAAGGCAGTAGGAGAAAACGGGTATTATTGGTCAAGGCGCTTATGTTGGCTTTGCGGATCTCTGGGCTCCAGCCAATAAAGTTATCACGGGGAGCGGTATTCCAAGCAGCAGATCCGAAAAGAAGACAAGCAAGATCACGTCCTAATTTATCCCGGATGAGGAACTTTAGGCTTTCGCCCACTGTTCGGTTGAAACCAAGATAATGGTGTTGGTTGAGATAATATCCGACACAATTGTCCTCATAGGAATTAGCCAGAGGAATATTAATGGACAGTGGGGTGAGATCGCTTAACGATGTGACAATAGGTTTGTTTGCTGGTGCAATAAACGCTTTAGGAAAAGGAGGATGTTGGGAACGCCGTTTTGCAATACGAATGGGTGGTAACTTGAGTTGACCGCGTTGTTCGAGTTTATCGATCAGGCTGCGGGCAGCGAAAGTTTTTAACTGGCCAGTAGAGGTACGCCACTCCCAACGTCGGCATATATGCTGAGTTATTTTGTGCCTACTCCAATCAGGATGCTTCTCAATAATGGTTTGCAAACAACAAACTTCTGATTGGTGAAGAACTCGCCCTTGGCAGTGTATGATTTTATCCATGACAACTATAATGTCATAGATTTGAGTGTTAGTCCAGGAAAAAATTAAAACAGGGTCAAATAACCTGAGTAGTTACAAAATATTTAGTCTCAAGTTGTGTAAGACAGCGATTAAATTTTCTTTTGTCCTCCATTTTGCTCCCCTTTTTTTATTTTTAATTATTTACCACAAATCACAGAGTACGCTGAGGAGAATATTGTTTGTAATACAAGCATAATGTTTTTGCGCCAGTGGGATTTTAGAATTCCCACCCAGCAAGATAATTTTATTACCTATGCGATCTTAGCATTTTCTGCAGTGAATAACCACTATGTAGTTTGAAAAATCTTGATTAAATATACCACACTCAATACGAGAACAAAATACCTTTACCACAAAATAATCTACAGGTAAAGTATGACCCCTGAGAAAATAAAAAGTTATCTAATAAAATTGATTGGCTTTCCGACAGGTAGAAGCGTGGAATATAATAAGAAGATGATCTGGATATTCCGGTAAATACCATTACAAAACTTAAACCACCCCCTCCCTCTCCGTTTGCAGATGGAGGTCATTGGGAAAACCAGGGTGATTACCACGCGGGGAACACCAGGAGAAGAAATAGTTGAAAAGATTATTAGGGAAGGAGATACGCTTTATTCCAATGGTTATGGTCGTATAAACTTTGAGTTAGATAAGCAGGTTAATTTATTATGCAAGGTTTTCAAAGCGTTCAATGTTAGCGCTCCATGAATGCCCTCAGATTTTTACTTCTGCTGTGATATCTCAGCTTCTGTAATGCCTTTTCTTCAATCTGCCTGATTCTTTCCTTGGTAACCTTGAAGTTATACCCAACCTCCTCAAGGGTGTGATCTGCTTTTTCATCTATGCCAAACCTCATCTTTAAAACCTTTTCTTCCTTTTGTGTTAAGGTGGATAATACCTTTTTTGTCTGTTCACTTAGGCTGTTTTGGACAACAGTTTTTCCTGGAGTAGCAATTTTTCTATCTTCGATGAAATCTCCCAGCTGGCTGTCTTCTTCCATGCCTACGGGTGTTGCTAAAGATATAGGTTCTTTAGTAATTCTGAGAACCTTTCTCACCTTGTCTATGGGGAATTCAATCTTCTCCGCAATCTCTTCCGGAGTGGGTTCTCTCCCAATTTCCTGAACCATGTGACGCGAGGTTCTAATCAGCTTGTTTGTGGTTTCAATCATGTGAACGGGAACTCTGATGGTTCTTGCCTGATCTGCAACAGCTCTGGTGATAGCCTGCCTGATCCACCAGGTAGCGTAGGTACTGAATTTATACCCTCTATGATACTCAAATTTTTCGGAGGCCCTGATAAGACCTATATTACCTTCCTGAATCAGATCCAAAAGCTGTAATCCCCGGTTGGAATATTTTTTTGCAATGCTTACCACCAGTCTTAAATTGGCCTTTATTAATTGTTCCTTGGCGTACCTGGCCTTAATTTCCCCTTCTTCAATGGATTTGATAGCATTCTTTAATGCCTGAGTATCTAATGTGGATTCGGTTTCAATTATTTTAATTTCCATCTGGGCGTTTTTTATTATCTTCTCAAATTCCAATAAATCCTTTTTAGAAATATCTGCTTTCCTTTCCTGACAACCTTTTTTTGCCTGGCGAAACAGCTTTTTGAGTTTCTCCAGGGAGGTATTCGTTTCTTCAGTACACTGAATGATTTTTTCCTCAGCGTTCTTCAACATTTCAAACAAAAGTTTTACTTTTCGTGCAACTTTTTCGATCTGACGTTTATTGAGGTTAATTTCCTGTAATAAATCAGATATTTTTTCAGAGTTTTGATCAATCTTTTTCGTTAGCTCTCTTTTTTTTGTTTCACTCAAGTTCTTCTGCGCAAATTTCTTTTGTAATTCCAGATGTTTTTTTTCAGCATCTTTAATCTTTTCTATTAAGGAGAGAACTTTATTTTTATACTGTTCTTCATCAATATCAGTCTCTTCTTCGTCCAGACCACTTATAACTTCTCTCACCGATATCTTGCTGGATTTGAGTTCTTCTCCTAAATTTATGATTTCCCTGATGATGAGGGGAGCATTTAACACAACATCAGCGATTTCCTTTTCACCTTCTTCTATGCGTTTTAGGATTTCAATTTCTTCAGCACTGTTGAGCAGGGATATCGATCCCATCTCTTTCAGGTAGATTCTCCCTGGATCTTTGTGCTTTTCTAAAGACTCTGGTTCTAAAGCATCTTCTATCTCTTCTAGAATTTTCTGAGGTTTAATCTCAGGTGTGATATCATCTTGAGCATTGTCGGTTTGTGCGTCTATTGCGCCGAATGTTATAACGGTCGGTTCTGAGGGAGAAATATCTGATTCTAAAGCGTCTGTTACCTCTTCATATGACAAGGACCCACTATCTTTTTCCATGCAAATGAGCTGAGTTGCTTCATAGGCGGCATCATTTTTAAACATCAGCATTTCACTCCTTATCTAGTTATTATTAAGAACTTTGAATCAGTTAATGATATTTAATAAATATCTATCTATTTGTGTAATTAGACTTAGCAATTTGAATACCAGTTGGAATTTCTGCTGCACATTTCCCCATTGTTGAGGTAAATGGCTGGATTTTAAATATAATTACTTATTGTTCTTAAACAGTTGATGGTTTTATTGTGTTAGTAGTAGGGGCCACAATTGTCCTTTTAAGAACGTAAACAGTATAATACCGCAATGTTCTTAAAAAACAATATGTTGTAAACGTGCAAGATAGTACAAAAAGAATCTGGATAAAATTTAAATGGAGTGTGGTGGAGTGTTAATAAATGTGGAAGGAATTCAATGGAATTTGGGTGGAGAGATTATCCACCATCGAAGGGGAGCATGATGGTGATGACATCGCCTTCATTGAGGGGGGTATTAAGGTCGGTTACTGAGCGGAAGACTTTCTCGTTAATCAGTATAAGGAGAGGGATAATTGTGCCTGTTAAAGGATCTCTTATCTGATGCTCAAAAGATTCTCCGTACTTTTGACACATGTTTTGTAACAGGTATCCCAGAGTATTTCCCTGTTCGATCTCATATTCTATCTCGCTTTTTCCCAGGATGTCCCTGAGATTGGCAAAGGTTTTTACCTTTACTTTCACGTTGTAAGACTTCCCATTCAGGTACTATTTGCTTTCTTTAGCCTGTTTTAACCACTCTTCTGCAAGGATTTCGGGTATGATAATCTTTTTCTTATCTGGTTTGGGGTTGTCCTCCGAGTAGGTGAGCGCACCTACCTCACAGTATTTAACACAAGTTGGGTCCCCTCCACAGGCATCACACTTTCTGGTATAAACCGGAATAGGAATTTCGGGCAGTCCAATCAGGTTAACTTTGATGCGTGCCTTTTTAGGGTTAAATACTTTCTCCCTTACCATTGCACAGGCAAGTTCACACATTCGGCAGCCTGTACATTTATTAATATCGATAGCCAGATGTTTCTTCATCAATGCTTTTTTCCTCTCTTAACCGAGGGTAACTCCTCCTGCGACTGAAATACCTTCTTTTTCCGTCTGCTGAAGTGAAAGGTCTTCAGTCGAATCAATATTTTTAGCCAGCTTCAGCCCTAACTGTTCTCCTACTATCTTAACAGGGGTGGGAAGCTGTAATTGAGTGGATATAATAACCAGATGAAAATCCCCCTTCTGCTTTTTTCCTTCCTCCAGGAATTTAATCAAGAGATTTCCACTTTCTTCAATTTCTTTGATTGATAACATTTTACAATTTTTTGATATGAGGTCTGGGATCTGATCAAAATATGATTTATAAGAGTCCTTTGCTTCAATTGTGTGATTAGAGAGAAGCCACACTTCACTACCATCTATCCTGTTTCGGGTGACTGCTGCCCCTTTCAGTAAGGGAATTAGAGAATGTTGACTAATCTGCTTTTCATCGGAATAGATAAAGGCTATTTTTTGTGGGATCTCTCCGTCAGAAGGCCGAAGGATTAAACCTCCATAAGGACCCTCGCTGTGAAGAATACGTTTAAACTCAGTGTCAGTTATAACATTAGAATATTTTATGTAACCGAAACATTCATCTATTGGTGCAGGGTTTTTTAGTATTCCTGGAGTAATGATAATGGAATCAACCTCAAGCTCACTTTCTTCATCTTTTTGATCAAAGTCTATGGCCTCTTTTTCACAGGCAGCCAGACAGAGTTTACACCCCAGGCACCTGCGACAGCTAAGACACCTCCTGGCTTCCCTCAGAGCCTGCTCAGGGGTAAATCCTTTTTCGATTTCTTCAAAGTTCTTTACCCTCTCCTCTGCAGACAGCTCTGGCATACATGCTCGATCATCAGGGATATCTGTAAAGTCTATGATGTATCGCTTTCTTTCTTCTAACATTTTTGTAAAATCTGCCTTATATTCTCCGCGTACTCTGCGGTTAATGATTAGTTAAATAGCTATTGATTGATTCTGCTGCCTTCTTCCCCTGCGCGATTGCCTGAATGGCAATGCCTGGGCCATCTACACAGTCGCCACCGGCAAATACACCGGGTTTACCTGTGGCAAGGGTATCTGGATCTGCTATGATAGTTCCCCATTTAGTTGTTTTGACAGTATTTCCTTCAGTGATAAAGGAGAGATCAGAGCGCTGGCCAATAGCGGGGATAATCATATCCAACTCAACTTCAAATTGAGAACCTTCAATGGGCACAGGTCTTCTTCTGCCGGAGGCATCAGGTTCTCCCAGTTCCATGCGAATTAATCGGAGCCCTTTAACGCTGTTTTCTTTCGCCATAACTTCCTGAGGGGCGGTGAGATACTCGATTTTTATTTTTTCATGTAAAGCAGCTTCGATTTCTTCCTCGCTTGCTGGCATTTCGGCTCTGGAACGCCTGTAGAAAATAGTTACTTCCTTAGCCCCACATCTTAGAGAAGATCGTGCTGCATCGATAGCCACGTTTCCACCTCCGATAACTCCTACCCGGCGACCAACCTCAACCTTTTCTCCCAGATTGAGATCTCTTAACAGGGTTACACCTGAAACCACTCCAGGAGTATCTTCGCCAGGGGTTCTCATACTCATTCCCTGATGGGCACCTACAGCAATAAATATCGCTTTATAATCCTGCTTAAGTAAGTCCTCAAAGCTTAAATCTTTTCCAAGAGTGGTGTTAAATTTTATTTCAACACCTAAATCTCTTACTGTATCAATTTCCTGCTCCAGGATTGCTTGAGGCAGTCTGTAGTCTGGAATGCCCACCGCCAGCATGCCTCCTGCACGCGAAAGGGCTTCATAGATAACCACCTGATATCCTTCGAGGGCCAGATCATGAGCGCAGGCCAATCCTGCCGGTCCTGCACCAACGATAGCAATCTTTTCTTCCCTGCTCTTAAGCCTTTCCATGTTAATCTGGGGCTTACTATTTTTTGACTCATAGTCTGCGACAAAGCGCTTGAGGTCACGTATACATAAAGGTTTATCTTTTGTGCCCCGGTTACACTGCTCTTCACAGGGGTGGGGACATATCCTCCCGATAATACCAGGAAAAGGAAGTCTCTCTCGGATAAGGGATAATGCCTCTTCATATTTTCCATCTGCAATCAGGCCAATATACCCCCTGATGTCCAGATTAACAGGGCAGGTTCTCTGGCAGATGGGTGTTTCTTTAACAATACTGTATGAGAAGAGATCGGAGTTAAAGTAGTCTATGGCAGTCCTATACGAGAGGCACTGATTATAGTCATCCCACATGTTGATAGGACATACCCTGATGCACTCTTTGCAGTCATTACACTTTTCCTCAATGATTCTTCTCGCCTGTTTTTTAATCCTTACCCGATATTTCCCATCTTTTGCCTGAATTTTTTCAATATCTGCATTTGTGATGATTTCGACTTTTGGGTGGTCTTTCAACTTTTCAAGGTCAACCTTTTCTCCCTCCAATCCGGGACAGCTTTCGAGCAGATATACTTTATTGCCTTCTTCTGCCTGTTGTAATGCAGATTGCACGCCCGATATACTTCCACCGATAACGAGGGTTACTTTATCATCCATTACAGTTTCTCTTCTTCCTCATGGTGCAGGGTATATAGAGGTGATCCCTGCCTGACCTCTTTTAAATTAACCAGATTTCTCCTGCGCAAAGCTGTGATATGGTTTAAAACCAGCGCAGGGGATAACCCTAGTTTTTGAGCAAGCTCTTTTACTGAAAAGCTTTCAGTCTCAAGAAGCTGAAGTATTTCATGTATCTGGAGATCTTCTGTTATAAGCCCCTGTAATAGCCTGTTCAGTTCATGGCTTGTAAAGATTTCTCCATATGCATTCCCATCTTTAGAAAATTCGGTCCACTTACCAAGTATCCACCTGAACTTCTCCTGCTGAGAAAGGGCCTTTGCAGCTTTCAGTTTGGAGGTAAGCACTTTTCTATCCAATCCTTCACTTACACCGAGAGGTCCAAGCAAACGAATCCTTTCTGTGAAGCTGGTGACAATCTCTACGTATCGTGGTGCCTCAGCGGCAGAGACCCACTCCAGAGCCAGTCTCTGAGGATCAATACCCGTGTGACCCAGTAGCGTTCTTGCTGCCTCGATAGTGTGAACTGCCTCATGATTACCAGACTGGTAATGGCATTCACCCAGGTGTCACCCTCCAACCAGGGCACCATCTACCCCTTCAAGGAAAGCATCCAGAATAAAGGAGGCATCCACACGCCCTGAGCACATCACTCGAACAACCCTGATGTTTGGTGGGTACTGAAAGCGGGAAACACCTGCCGAATCAGCACCAGCGTAACAGCACCAGTGGCAGAAGAAGCCTATGATCCTGGGATCGAAATCTTTTTGTGTAACACTCGCTGTTTCGTGCATCTACTTGTTTTGTCCTTATAGTTACTTGATAGAGGATGTAATATTAAGTTTGCACTGTATCCAGTATCAAGCATCCAGTATCAAGAATCGTTTTATTTCAATTTATCCCCCCACCATCGCATGTATCTGTGCCTCAATCTGTTCACTGGTGAAGCGTCCCATAGTGATGGCCTTCCTGGGACAATGGGTGGCACATACACCGCACCCTTTGCAGGAAGCCGAAATAGTTTCAGCTTTCTTACCCTGTGCCGTCTGCGAGACTCTTATGGCATTGTAGGGGCAGAGATATTCGCAGATTCCACAACCAAAACATGCATCTTCATCTACTGAGGAAACAATGGGTTCTACTTCAACCTTTCCTTTGGCAAGTGGGATAGCTGCTCTGGCTGCTGCTGCTGCTGCCTGGGCAATCGACTCGTCAACAGGTTTGGGAAAGTGAGCTAAGCCACAGAGAAAAATACCATCCACCGCAAAATCAACCGGCCTTAACTTCACATGAGCTTCCAGGAAAAAACCATCCTGGGTTAAGGGAAGTTTTAGCAGTCGGGAGAGCTCTTCGCTATGTTGAGAAATGGTAGCAGAGCTTAGTACCAATAACTCTGTTTTCAGAATCACTTTTTCTCCCAGTATCGGATCGGTGACTTCTATTTTTAAATTTTCTCCCTCCTGTGTAACCTCTGGTTTACTGTCAAGGTCGTAGCGAATGAAGATGATACCTGCTTTGCGTGCCTTGCTGTAAAAGTCCTCTCTAAAGCCATAGGTGCGTATATCCCGGTACAGAATAGTTACTTCACAGGAAGGATTTATCTCTTTGATCTTAAGGGCATTTTTAATAGCCTTGCTGCAGCAGAGCTTGCTGCAGTATAGCCTGTCTTTCTCACGGGAGCCGACGCACTGAATCATAACTACCTGGCTTAGACTGGATATGAATGAAGGGTCCTGATAGTTTCTTTCCTCCAGCTCCGATTGGGTGAAGATTCTTTCATCCTTCCCATAGAGATATTCTTTGGGTTTATATTCTTCGGCACCTGTAGCAACTATAATGACCCCATGTTCAATCTCATGCTCTCTGGCTTCTGAGCCATTTTGGGGAACAAGGATAGTTTTAAAATTACCGATATATCCACTAATCGCTCCAATTTCAGTCTCGGTATAGACCTTGATTTTCTCATTTTCAGCAACCCGTAGCTTCATATCCTGCAGAAACTTGTTGGGGTCACTCCCATCGAGGGTGTAGTGGATATTCTTGAAGTTACCACCAAGCTCCGCTTCCTTCTCAACCAGGGCGCACTCAAACCCCTGATGAGCCAGTTCCAGGGCAGCAGTCATCCCTGCAACGCCGCCCCCAATTACTAATCCCTTTGGTATTACAGGGACAGTCTGATCCTTTAAGGGTGAAAGTCTTCGTGCTTTTGCTATCGCCATGCGAAGCAGATCTTTTGCCTTCTCAGTTGCCGCCTCTTTTTCGTTCATATGAACCCAGCTGCACTGGTCTCGAATGTTTGCCATCTCAAATAAACATTTATTAAGACCGGCTTCTCTTAAGGTTTCCTGGAAAAGGGGCTCATGGGTTCGGGGACTGCAGGCAGTTACCACTACCCGGTTTAAGTTGTGTTCTTTGATGAGATTTTTAATGTTTTCCTGATTATCTTGGGAACAGCTGTAGAAGTTTTGCTCCGCATACACCACATTGGGCAGGGTTTTTGCGTATTCTTTAACTGTCTGAACATCAACTACACCGGCAATATTGATACCGCAGTGGCAGACAAAAACACCAATGCGTGGTTCATCCTCGACAGGTATCTCCTCAGGAAAGCTGTGTTCTTCTACCAGAGTGCCCCTTTCTGATGCGAGCAGGCTTGAAGCTAAAGCTGCTGCACCGCTCGACTGGGTGACCGTCTCGGGGATATCTTTTGGTCCCTGGAAGGCACCCGCGACAAAGATACCCTCTCGGCTGGTGTTGACAGGAAGCAGTTCACTGGTGCGACAGAAACGATAGTCGTTAAGCGTTATTCCCATAACTTCAGCAAGTTCTTCTGCATTTCCGGCAGATTCCAGACCTACAGATAATACCGCCATGTCAAACTCCTGTTTCAACAGACTTCCGTCTTCTGCCGCGTAGTTTACCATCAGATTCTTAGAGTCAGGAATTTCCTTAATGGATGTTACTTTACTTCGGGTAAAGGTAATTCCCTGCTTTTTTCCCCGCTCATAGAATTCTTCAAAGCCCTTTCCATGGGTGCGGATATCCATGTGAAAGATGTTTATCTCAAGGCCTGGTTCGTGCTCCAGTGCAACTATGGCCTCTTTAATGGCATACATACAGCATACACCGGAACAATAAGGATTTCCCACTGATATGTCCCGGGATCCTACACATTGGAGAAAGGCAATTCGTTTGGGAGTTTTGTTATCAGAGGGCCTCTGAATATGACCCATAAAAGGTCCTGATGCACAGAGCACCCTTTCAAATTCGATACTGGTCATCACATTGGCATAACGACCATAGCCATATTCCGCCTTTCTTCTGGCATCAAACTCCTCCAGGCCGGGAGTCAGGATGATGGAGCCGACTTCAATGTTTACTATCTCCTCTTCCTGATCTAAATCAATAGCTTTTGGACCGCACACTTGCTCACACTGCCGGCACTCTTGCTGATTGAGGAAGAGACAGTGATTCGGGTCAACCGCATAGCAGGCAGGGACAGCCTGGGCATAAGAGATGTAAATACACTTCGTTTCGTCTAATCCCAGGTTATATGCATCCCTGATAAAGATGGGGCAGTATTCGGCACAGGTCCCGCAGGCGGTACACTTTTCTTCCATTACGTACCGAGGCTTCTTTTGCAGGCGAGCTGTAAAATTACCAGCCTCTCCTTCAACCCTCAGCACGTTAGCGTTGGTAATAATCTCAATGTTACGATGTCTGCCAGACTCAACGAGTTTGGGAGAGAGTATTCAAAGGGCACAGTCGTTGGTGGGAAATGTTTTATCCAATTTCGCCATTTCTCCACCGATGGCCGGGGAAGACTCTACCAGATAGACACGGTAGCCTAGCTCCGCCAGGTCGAGGGAGGCTTGAATACCGGATATTCCACCACCCACTACCATCACTGCCCCCACTTTCTTATTGTTTGTTCTCGAAATATTTTGGTTCATGTTCTTTTAGATGAGCACCCTTCTTATCTGATTTTTGGACGCAGATTCACGCAGATAACCGCAGAAAAACAATTTGTAAAACTAGGAAAACATTAAAACTTAATGGGCTTGCAAACCCGTAATTCGCAACTTTATATTTTTAAATCTTGATAATCTGCGTCCTAATTTACATATTCAAAGCTCGTCTATTATTTCCTTCAGAAGTTTCTTGGGTTCGATCTTCACTTTCTTAGCTCTCTTATCTACTACTGCCTGAAGGATTTTATCCCTTAAGGTTTGAGAAAACCTGTCAATATCACTGATCTGCTGGGGGAAAGAGGGATCGACAAAGCCTTCTTTTACCGCCATATCCCTGAGCACTGCCATTACTTCGGAGAACCTCACATCTTGTGGACAGATAAAGCTACAGGTGTTGCAGAGTGAGCAGAGCCAGATAAAGTCGGAGGATAGTACCCTTTCTTTCATTCCCAGAATGATCATTCGAATGATCTTTCGAGGATCATATGCGGGATCTATTTCGCTTACAGGGCATCCTCCCGTACAAACCCCGCAGGCAAAGCAATTTTTTATATTTTCACCTCCTGGCTGATCTGCCACTTCATACTTAAATTGCGGGTCAAGCTCGTCTATGGATTTAGGTAACACCCCTTTTACCTCCAATGCGTTAAAAACTCTTTTTAAAGTGCGTTTCACTCAAGGAACACTTTGTTTAGAAATAAATCCGAAATACGAATGTCGAAATACGAAATAAATCCAAAATTCGAATATAAAATGTTCAAAACGTTAATCATTTACAAAATCAATTCCTTAATTCCTAAATTTCTGAATTCCCCAATCTCTAGGTAAGCTTTTCAGCAAGAAAGACGGTTAAATCTTTTACTCCAATCTTAAAATCCTTAAGCGGTGGTTTTTCATTTAACACACAGCTTAAATGAGCCAGGCACTTGGTACAGGTGGTAAGCAGAGTAGACGCACCGGTTTGCTCCGCTTCGCTGAGCTTGTTTACAAGAAGGGCCTTTGACTCCGAATTACAGCCCAACCAGGCGGAAACACCACAGCATTGACAGTCCTCTCTTGTGTTTTCTAATTCAAACAGGCTCATGCCTTTTACCTGCCCGATCAGATTTCTCGGGGGATCATAGATTTGCATGTGTCTTCCCAGCCTGCAGGGATCATGATAGGTAACCGTTCCTTCTCCCTTTAAACCAAACTTTGCCTGGTGCTGTTCCAGAAATTGACTGATGTGGAGGACTTCTATATCCAGATCGTAATCAATTGCGAACGTGCGAAAACACTCTGCACAGGTCGTTATCAATGTTTTAATACCACTCTCCTTGATTGCTTGAGAATTATGATTCTTAAGTTTCTCAAAAACCTCCTGATTCCCCTGCCAGAGTTCATCGTGGCCACAGCACTTGAGCCCCATCACACGTGGTTTTATCCCTGCTTTATTCATGAGCTTAACAGCTGCATCTCCAATAGGATGAAAATTGATCCCCACTTCTAAAAAAGAGTCAAGGAAATCGATACAGCCCGGGAAATAGCCAATAGACCCTTTTGAATCTATCTCACCTGAAAAATTAGTTGGAATACTGCTTGTCTCAGGAAATTTGAGCATCAGTTGACTGATGAGATTAAAAACGGATTTGTGCGCGATGACATCTTGGTCAAGATTCCCGGTATGTCTCACCTCTTTCATAAAATCTAAGTATTCTACTCCCTGTGGACAGTATTGAGAGCATAGACCACAGGTAAGGCAGGACCAAAGATCGATATCATCCTTAGCCAGGATTGTATTTTCGATATCTCTCCTGGGAGAATACTTTGTAACCAGTCTCTTGGGGCATATCCCGGTACAGAGCCCGCATTGGTAACAGGTAAAAATACTCATTATGTCCTTTCACGTAAAAACTGAGCTACGCAAATAGCACTCGCACTCGCCTCAGCAAGACAGCTGGGAATGTCTTTCAATCCATTAGCAGTCCCTGCAATGAATACACCACCTACCGCACTTCCTACAGGAGCCTCCGCTACCTTAAAAAAGCCTTGGTCTGAAAGGGGTATCTTGAACTGATCTGCCAATTGACTGGTGCTTGCTGATGGTATCCCTCCAATAGAGAGGACAACAAGCTCTGAGGAAAGTGTTTCTGTTTCTCCCGTAACGGTATTTTCTATATCCAGTGCAAGGGTTCTATCTTTTTCACTGACGCCCGCTACGCGGGATCGAATGAACTGGATACCTTGTTCCCGTGCCTCCGTATAGAGATGCTCGTAAAGGTAGGGAGTACGAATATCCATATACATGATTCTTACATCAGCTTGAGAATTAAGTTTCTTCAGTGCTAATGCCTCCTTTACGGCGTAGGTGCAACAGAAGTAAGAACAATATCGATTGGTCTTTTGATCTCTGGAGCCTACACACTGAAGGAAGGTAATATGTTGTGGTTTTCCGCCGTCAGAAGGTCTTACCACCTTTTCTTCTTTCAACATTTCTTCAAGTTCAAAAGCGGTGATGACGTCCTTTAAGCGACCATAACCGTATTCTTCGATGGGAGTTGGGTCAAAAGAATCAAACCCGGTAGCAAGAACGACGGCATTTACCTCAATGGTCTTTTCCTCTCCTTTGAGACGAATGTTATATTTTAAGGGCTTTCCTTCAACCGTTTCTATCTCTGCATGGTTTTTAATCTGAATATTCCCGTTATCATCAATCTCGCTTAGTTTCGATTTTAAGAGTTCGGCAGCAGACTCTTCCTTAGGGAAAAGCTTGCTCAATTTATTTAGCTTTCCTCCCAATTCCTTTTCTTTTTCAAGCAATGTGACGGTGCAGCCTAATTGAGAGAGGTCGAGCGATGCCTGTATTCCCGTAATCCCTCCACCAACTACTAAAACGCTATCCATTGTCTCAACTCACTTTTTGCAATAAAGTATTGGTTCGTATTTTATGCACGGTATCCAGGCCCAGTGATTTGGGATCAATCCCCAAAGCCAAACCAAGCAACTGGGTGTAAAAAATCACAGGGGTACTTAACACCTTGTTAAACTTTCTTTTAGCCATAACCTGTCCTAAATCCAGCTGTCTGAAACATCCGGGGCAATTGACGATAATAGCATCCACATCACCTTTTTGCTCCACTGCTTTTACCGCGAATGCATAAGAGGCATCCTGGTTATGAGGCATGAGCAGTGACCCGCAGCAGTGTTCAAATCCTTGAGGAGGAACCACCGTTGCTCTCGTTGCGCTCACCATCTCCTCCAACTTTTGGGGATAGGCTTCTTTATCATACTGGAGGACATCGGTTGGTTTCAAAATGTGGCAGCCATGGTGGCAGCCGATTTTAATTGTATTCATGTCCACCTTAATTCTCTTTTTAATCTCATCTACCCCTACTTTATCGTAGAGTATTTGATGAAAGTGATAAACTTTAGCCTTCCCCTGCACCTGAAGACCAACCTGTTTTAGGATGCGATTGACCTTATCCCTTGTTTCCTCCTCCTCAAGCTGATGGTAAGCTTTGCTTAGGGTGCCAAAACAGCCATTACAGAGTGCGATAATATCCACCCCTTTCGCTTCTGCCAGTGCGATATTTCTGGCAGCGAAAGTGAGCATGGAAAAGCCATCGAGAGGAGTAGCTAATACTCCACAGCAACCGAAATCGCCAATATCTATAAAAGAAATATCCAGCGCCTTCATCACCGCCCGGGCGGAAACCTCATAGTTAGGGGCCTGAAGGGGAATCACGCATCCTGGATAAAAGGCATAGCTCATTTATAATCCCTTGCTTAAACCGGTTAACTCGGCAATCTTCTTATAATCTTCAGAGACATTATCTTTTAGCTCTGGCAATCCCAGGGTTTTCCTCTGTTTCCTGGCAATGCTGGTGATTTCGCTGTTGCGCCCGCATTTCAGAACAATCCTGTTCATCTCTTTAATAGATTCTGGTGCAAGCCCCTTTTTAAAGGCGCTGTTGGTAGCAGCCTGTACGAGATAAAGAGGTTTCACCTGCTGTGGACACCTCTCATAGCAGATATAGCAGGTGGTACAATACCAGAGCGACTTGTCAGAAAGATCAATCTCACCATCTATAATGTCTTTTACGATTTGTCGCACATTGTATTCTGGCAGATATCGATGTACAGGGCAGCCCCCGGTGCAGGTGCCGCACTGGTAGCAGACATACACATTTTCAGTTCCATAGTAGTCTTTCAATTCAGGACGAAGATCCATGTTCAGCTCTACCCTTTGAGTGAAATGGCTGCCTGGGCTGCTGCAGCCGATCCTTCCGCCAGACAGGAGGAGATATCTTTAGGCCCGCTGGCAGAACCTGCAATGAACACCCCTTTGCCCTTAGTGAATACGGGTGCCTTTTCACATTTGAAAAAACCTGATTCTTCACAGTCAATCTTTAGTGAGGAGGAGAGCGAATCGGTTCCGTCAGGAGGTGATGCTCCTATGGAGAGGACTACCAGCTCTGAATTTAAAAACCTTAGTTCACCGTCAAGAGTGTCCTCAAATTGTATGGTTAAATGCTCATTTCCCTCGCTCGCCAGTATCCTGGCCGGCTTGCTTCGATAAAACCTGACACCACGCCTTCGGGCTTCTTCATAATTAAGCTCTGCGCAAAAGGGTGTACGAATATCCATGTAGAGGATATTTATCATACATTGAGGATATTTTTCCTTTATGGCAGTGGCCAGATGAACGGCGTACATACAGCAGAAGCAGGAACAGTATGTATGAGTACGCAGATCCCTTGAGCCAATGCACTGGATAAAGGTAACGGAAGCTGGCTCTTTTCCGTTTGAGTTTCTAATGAGTTTTCCATCTTTCATCATACGAGCGAGGTCAAGAGCTGTTACTACATCCTCGTATTTTCCGAAGCCATAGTGTTTCATCGATGTAGGGTCAAATGGCTTGAAACCTGTGGCCAAAATGATTGATCCACACTCGATTTCTCGTGTTCCCTTAAGGGTTTTAAGAGAGGTCTTAAAGTCAGGGCTTTCTCCTGTTATGGATGAGAGCTCTGCGCCTGTAATGATGGTTGCCTTTTGAGACGATCTGATCTCTTTTAACTTGTTTTCAATAAGGTCAGAGGCCTGCTTTCCTTCAGGAAAGGTGGAGCCCAGATTCTTGAGATTTCCACCCAGCTCTTCCTCCCTTTCAACCAGAAAGGTTTCTATGCCTATTTGAGAAAGGTTCAGAGCCGCCTGAATACCGGCTATACCACCGCCTAAAATGAGCACACTACCCAATGGCTTTTGCTCCTTTCTTCTCCAAAGGGCCTAATGTCTTAAGCTCTTCAGTAAACTCTTGCATCACGTCAGCAAACTTGGCACCCTCTGAAGCAGAGATCCATTCCAGTCTGAATCTTTTTTGATCAACCCCCATATTTTCTAAAAAAGCGGTTGCCTTACCCAGTCTTTTTTCTGCATTGTAATTACCATCCTGGTAATGACATTCACCCAGGTGTCACCCTGCTACCAGAACTCCGTCAGCGCCATCGAGAAAGGCACGCAGAATCATGGCAGGATCGATGCGACTTGAGCACATAACGCGGATGATCCTCGCAGTGGGAGGATACTGCATTCGACTGACGCCTGCCAGATCGGCACCTGCATAGCTGCACCAGTTACAGCAAAAGGCGACGATGCGAGGATTAAAAGGTTTGTTTTCATTCATTGGACACCTTCTCCATCTTAATGCTGGCTTGATCGATCATTGCTTCTATTTGCCCGGTGGTAAAATGAAGGGGAGAGATTGCTCCCAAAGGGCAGGTGGCAGCACATGAACCACAGCCCTTACAGGAAGCTGGATTAATGACGGCCTTTCGGGCATTAAATTCTAACGTTTCCAATTGAGTCTTTCGGTCTTCTAGGCTGATAGCATTGTAGGGACACACCTCTACGCAGAGGCCGCACCCTTTGCAGCGAGTTTCATCCACCACAGATATATTTGCCTCTGCTTCTACCATCCCTTTGGAAAGGAGGGTACCCGCCCGTGACCCAACCGCATTCGCCTGAGAAATGGTCTCCTCAATATGTTTAGGATAGTGAGCCATTCCGCAGAGAAAGACCCCATCAGTGGCGAAATCTACCGGTCTCAGTTTAACGTGTGCTTCAAGAAAGAAGTTTTCTTTGGTTAGAGGAACTTTAAAAAGCTGAGCAACCTCTTTATTGCTTTCTGCCGGTACGGTGGCAACCGAGAGCACCAGAAGGTCTGTATCTATAGAGAGATTAGCTCCTAAGAAAGGATCGTTAGCGATAACCACCAGGCAGTCCTCTTCCTCGCCTTTTACAAATTTCACCTCTGGTTTTGTTTCCAGATCATAACGGATAAAAATGATTCCTTTTTCCCGTGCCTCCATGTAGTAATCCTCTTTCAGTCCGTAGGTTCTCATATCCCGGTAGAGGATGTAAATATTGACATCAGGATTTTGTTCTTTGAGCTTGAGTCCATTCTTAATAGCCTGACTGCAACAGATCCTGCTGCAGTAAGGGTGTTCTTCATTGCGGGATCCCACACACTGAATCATCACCACATTCTTTATCCCCTTGAGCCTGCGGCTTTTCTTAACAAGCTCACTTTCCAGATCGTGTTGGGTAAGCACACGCCGATCCTTTCCATATCCGTATTCACTTGTTTTATATTCTTTTGCACCCGTTGCGATAATTGCAGCTCCATGTTTCAGTTCTAAAGTCTCGCCGCTTTCTTCAAGGGCAATTTTTGAGGTATAGTTGCCCACATAGCCAGATACTTCCTTTAGCTCTGCATTTCTATAAACCGTAATCAAGGGATGTTTCTTCACTTTATCAATCAGCATGTCAAGAAAGTCCTGAACATTATCACCTTCAAGGGTATAGTGGGTGGATCTTGTAATTCCTCCCAGCTCTGCTTCTTTTTCTATCAGATAAACCTTGAAACCCTGCTCTGCTAGATTGAGGCTGCTTACCATTCCTGCGACACCACCACCGATCACAAGAGCAGAAGGATTGAGTTCTAAAGTTAGACTCTTGAGTGGTTCAATGAGATCCGCTCGTGCTATGGCCATACGTACCAGGTCCTTGGCTTTTTCAGTTGCCCCTTCTTTATCCTTCATGTGAACCCAGCTGCATTGATCGCGGATGTTGGCCAGCTCAAAAAGGTAACGATTTAGTCCCGCTTCCTGTATGGTTTCCTGAAAGAGGGGTTCGTGTGTACGTGGAGAGCAGGAAGCAACTACTACCCGGTTTAAATTGTGTTCTTTGATCAGCTCTTTTATTTTTTCCTGGGTGTCCTGGGAACAGCTATACAGGTTTTCTTCAGCGTAAACCACGTTTGGTTGTGTCTTCGCATACTCCACAACAGACTTCACATCCACTACAGAGCCGATATTGATACCGCAGTGGCAGACAAAAACACCAATACGGGGTAGCTGTCCGGTAACATTAATCTCTTTGGTAAGCTTTTTTTGCTTGACCATCGATTTTCTAGCAGGTGCAAGCAAGGAGGAAGCAAGGGCAGCGGCCCCGCTGGATTGAGCTACGGTTTCAGGGATATCCTTAGGGCCCTGAAAGACTCCCGTTACAAATATACCCGGCTTTGAGGTATTTAAGGGGGTGAATCCTTTGGTGCTGCAAAAACCGTAATGGTTTAAATCAACGTCGAGTGCCTGCGCCAGTTCTTTGCTGGTTTTAGAGGGCTCCAGACCAACAGAGAGCACGACTAAATCAAACTCTTCCTCTGTTACCCTTCCGTCATCACCCACATACTTGACCAAAAGGTTTTTCGTATCAGGAATCTCTTTAATGGAAGCGACATTGGAAGGTATAAATCGGATGCCGTGCTTTTCCCGCGCTTCCTCGTAATAAGCATCAAACCCCTTCCCGTAGGCTCGCATATCCATGTAAAACATTGTGATCTCTGTCTCTGGGGCGTGCTCCTTGGCAATAATAGATTCCTTCACCGCATACATACAGCACACACCGGAACAGTAACCATTACCGTATTTAATGTCTCGTGAACCTACACACTGGATGAAAGCAATACGCTTGGGTTCAACCTGATCTGAGGGACGCTTCACGTGGCCTTCAAAGGGGCCGGATGCAGAGAGCAGCCTTTCAAACTGGATGCTGGTAATCACATTGGAATACCTTCCGTATCCAAATGGATATTTTCTCAAAGCGTCATATTCATCAAAACCAGGTGCCAGTACCACAGCACCCACTGAAAGCTCACGCACCTCTTCCTTCATTTCAAAATCTACGGCATTGCTCTGGCACACCTTAACGCAGAGTTGACATTTCCCCTTAGTGAGGTAACGGCAGTTATCGGGATCGATGTGATAGACATGAGGGACTGCCTGTGGATAAGGGATATAGATGGCTTTCCGCTGGGAGAATCCTTCATTGAAGTTATCTTCCACTTTGGTAGGACATTTTTCAGCACAGGCTCCACAGGCAACGCACTTTTCTGGATCGACATAAGAAGGTCTCTTAAGCACCGAGACCTTAAAACTGCCGGGCTTTCCCGTAATGCCCTTCACTTGAGCGTTAGTGATAATCTCAATGTTTAAGTGCCTTCCACATTCTACCAGTTTGGGGGAGAGGATGCACATGGAACAGTCATTGGTAGGAAAGGTCTTGTCCAGTTGGGCCATGACACCTCCTATTGCCGGAGATTGCTCAACCAGAAAGACATGGTATCCTGCATCAGCAAGATCCAGTGAGGCCTGAACGCCTCCTACGCCTCCTCCCACTACCAGGACGGCTCCAATAATTTCACTTTGCTTTTGGTTGTTAGATTCAACCATGAATCTCGTTTCCTTTGATATAGGACGCAGACTTTCGCAGATAAACGCAGAAAAGCTAACGTCTATGGAGTTCTACAACAGATGGTGCTATTAAATTATTTCCAACAATCGATCTTTGCTAATTCCATGGAATAATGGAAGCATGGAATCCATTACGGGTTAAGAAGAAAGAAGATTATTGAACCCGTAACCCGCAACCTGTAACAAACCCAATATTCCAATTGCTTAAGCGAAGCTTAAGCGGGGTTCTCTTCTTCCCGCTCGAAATCTTTCTTCACATCTTCGATTTTTACTTCAATCTTCCCTTCTTCATCAATCAGGGTAATAGCCTGACAGGGACACCACTTGACGCAGGCAGGATCCGGGGGATCACCACAGAAGTCGCATTTCAAGAGCACATCGGTGTCAGGCTCCTTAAACCAGGGTTTGATGGGGCATGAGGCACGGCAGATGATACATTCATCTACTTCCTTGCCATCTAGTATAAAGATATTCTTGGAGGTGCATTCGGCGTTGTTGAAAGGGCCTGCTACTACAGGGTAGAAGACATCTTCTTCCTCATAAATCCGAATGCGGGACTTTTTGGGATTTACACTATCCTCAAAGTGGTTTAAGGAGCAGGCAACTTCACATCGCCTGCAGCCACAGCATTGATTAAAATCGATCTTAAGTCTTTTCACTATAATTCCTTTTTAAGACGCAGATTGCCAAGATAGTTTTCTGCTAAAATCTACGTCCTAATTTAAGCCAATCCCAAGGATTTAAGCTTAGCCTCTGTTGGTGTTCCCTTATGGGTCCAACCCCTTATGTTATAGTATTCTGACAACATTTCATCCAGTTTGCATACCTGCCCCTTAGCCGGCCCTTCCGGCATGGGTTCTTTAAGCATCCTCTGGGGAAGGGTGTCATCTGTACCGCTGAAACCGGCTTTTATGTTGAACAATCGTTCTAAATTCCAGGTTCTTTCCCCAATGGTAAGCAAATCCTCTTCACTGTGAGAAACTCCGGTGGCAGCCTCTAGCATGGGAATGATCTCATCAATCCAGATTCCCAGCAAAAGAAGTCTGCATAATCCGACTGAGTCAAATACGGCGCTGCCATCCTGAAATAACCTTACCAGAGGGGCCTTTCCTTCAGTAGTTAAAGGGTCAATCTCACCCCTGATGCCAAGAATCTTATGGGTAACCAGGTATCCCAGGGCATGGGATACACCACTGTTGGAGGTTGCATATTCTAACCCTAATCCCTGAATTCCTCGAGGATCAAAGGCGGGTGATCCCTGCTTCTTCACACCAATGAAATACTCTGGATGATTATACTTTGCGGCGAGTTGATAACCACCCTCTGCCAGAAGGTCTCCAAACCCCTGGCGGTTAGCAACCTTTTCAACCAGCTCTAATACAGCCTCTGCATTTCCGAAATGGAGATTCGTCCCTGTTTCCTTTTTGGAGAGAATCTTCTTTTCTGTCAATTCCATGGCACAGGCTATGGCCGAACCGAAGGAGAGAGTGTCAATACCCATTTCATCGCAGAGATAGTTAATCTTGGCAATAGCGTTGATGTTATCAATTCCGCAACTTGCGCCAATCAGGGCGATAGATCGATACTCAGGCCCTTCGCCTTTTCCCAAAAAAGCAGGATCTTTAACTTCGGTTACTTGAATACAGGCAATGGGGCAGGAAAAACACCCTTTATTTAATTTAAGGATGGTCTCTGCCATGTGTTCCCCGCTTATCTTCTCAACGTCTTTTATGACACCGGTTTGAAAATTTCTCGCGGGAAGTACACCACTTTCATTAATCACATCCACCAGAAAGGAAGTGCCCAGGTTGTTTAATGCCTGGGGTATTACCGGAGTGGTTTTAAACTTTTCCCAGGCCCTTGCTACCGAATCTGCAAACATTTTACCATTGGCAAGGGTCAGCGCTTTAGTGCCTCTTACTGCGATAGCTTTGAGATTTTTTGATCCCATCACTGCTCCCACTCCGGAGCGGGCTGCTGCTCGATGCTTGTCATTGATAATGGAGGCAATCTTGACCAGTTTTTCTCCGGCAGGGCCAATGGAGGTTATAGAGGTTTCCCTGGCAATCCAGGGATTTTCTTTCTCTTGGCGGATAATCTCTTCGGTTTTATGGGTGGATTTTCCCCACAGGTGGGATGCTGAAAGGAGTTCCACCTGATCGTCTTCTATGGAGAGATAAACAGGTTCAGGAGACTTTCCTTCCAGAATAATTCCATCATAGCCTGCAAATTTAAGCTCGGGACCAAAGTATCCTTCAGTAGTAGAACAGGCGATGCTGCCAGTGAGTGGAGATTTGGTAACAACCACATAAGAGGCTCCACCGATTGCCCCAGTTCCAGTCAGGGGTCCTGTCATAAAGATCAGTTTATTTCCCGGGCTCAAAGGTTCAATCTGTGGATCCACTTCATCAAAAAGAATTTTACTGGCCAGACCACGACCACCCAGAAAGAGATCAGTCAGTCCAGCGGGAAGTTCCTCAACCTTTAAAGACCCTTGAGTCAAATTTACCCTCAGTATTTTACCTGCCCAACCGTTCACTTAGGTTTTTCCTCCTAGAATCTCAAGTAGTGACTTAGCCTTCTTCTCAACCAGCGAGAGGGCAAATCCCGGACATACCAGGACGCATATATTGCAGGCCTCGCATTCAATGGGTTTTCTTACCTCTGGATAACCATATTCGTTTAAGCCCAGAACCTTATCGGGACAAAGATCAATGCAAACCTCACATTTGATACACCACTTATCTATAATCTGAAGATAGACGTTTGAATAATTACTCTGTTTCTTCTTTACAGCATACTTTTTCTTGGTCTTTTTAGATAACATGACAACCGTTTGTTTAAATTATTAAAATGATGGGACGCAGATATTCGCAGAAAACTATTTAAATAATTTTTTAGAAATCCCATATGGATACAATTTTTATAATCTGTACTACTAACCTGCAACATCGTGTTTTTTTAGCACAGTTTGGTTTCATTCTTCGTGTTTCTTCGTGCCCTTCGTGGTTATATTTATTTTGGTTGCGGCTCTGCTGCGCTGTGTTTATCTGCGAAGATCTGCGTCCTAATTCAACTCCATTTCCATAGCAGGCAGGTTCCGTCATTAGAGCCCGAGATGAGATACCCTCCGTCTTTACTGAAGCTCAATGACTCAATAATATTAGTATGCTTCCTTAACATTTTTATCTCTTCGCCGCTCTTTACATCCCAGACAGCAAGCTTATCTTCATTAGATCCACTTACCAGATAGTTGCCATCCGGAGTAAAGCATAAAGACCATATCTTCTTAGTTTTCCCTTTAAAGGAAGGGGGTATCTCTTTCCCCTCTTCTAAATCCCAGAGTCTGATAGTGCCATCATCTGAGGCTGAAGCCAGTTTCTTTCCATCAGGACTGAAACTTAAGCTCCACACATAGCTGGTGTGGCCTCTCAGTGTCTTAAGTGTTTTCCCTGTTTCCAGATCCCAAAGTTTAATGGTGGTATCTCTTGATCCAGAAGCCAGAAGAAGACCATCAGGACTGAAGGCTACCGACCAGACATAACTTAAATGTCCTTTAAGAGTCTTCGAAATTTTTCCTTCTTCAATGTCCCAGAGCTTCACCATTTTGTCATCAGATCCCGAAGCTATATATTTCCCATCAGGACTGAAGGCAGTAGCTACCACATAGTCGGTGTGACCCTGGAGAGTTGTTTTCTCTTTGCCTGTTGCAGCTTCCCAGATTTTAATGGTGTCATCATCAGATCCCGAAGCCACATATTTCCCATCAGGACTGAAGCATACGGTGTTCACATCATCGGTGTGCCCTTCCAGAGTCCTAAGCAATTTCTTTGACTCAACATCCCAGATCCTTACAGAATTGTCCCTGTGCGCTGAGGCAAAGGATTGCCCGTCAGAGTTAAAGCTGACTGACCATACTAAACCGGTATATCCTCCGATGTTTCCAATAATTTTGCCTGTTTTGAGATTCCAGAACTTTATGGTATTGTCCCTTGATCCTGAAACAATTATACTACTGTCAGGACTGAAGGCAAGGGACCAGATGTATCCTGTGTGGCCTCTCAGGTTTCTGATATTTTTGCCGGTTTTAACATCCCACAATTTAATGGTTCCATCATCAGACCCAGATGCCAGAGTCTTTCCATCCGGGGAGAAACTCACGGCGATAACGCAGTCTGTGTGGCCCTCCAGTGTTTTAACATTTTCCCCGGAGCTTATCTCCCAGAGTTTGATTGTTTCATCATCAGAACAGGAAGCAATAAGTTTACCATCGGGGCTGTAGCTTATGGATTCGATAATATCACTATGACCGGAAAAAGATTTTAATTCCTTCCCGGATTCAAATTCCCAGAGTTTGATAGTATCATCATCTGAGCCAGAGGCGATATATTTTCCGTCTGGACTAAACCGTACCGAAGTAACATCATCAGTATGTCCCTTTAGCGTTTTTGAGGTTTTTCCTGTCTTAACATCCCAGAGTTTAATCGTATCATCAGCAGATCCCGAAGCCACATATTTTCCATCTGGACTGAACCTTACTGAGGTAATGTCATCGCTGTGTCCCTTTAAGGTTTTAATCTCTTTAGCAGAGGTAATATCCCAGATTTTGATGGTTTTATCATCTGAGCCAGAGACAAGGAGCTTTCCGTCAGAGCTGAAATTTACAGATGCTACGTAGTCGTGGTGTTTAGACAACAACTCGACTCTTTTAAAAGATGACGTGTTGTATAGTTCTATCCCGATAGAGGTTGCTACTGCAATGTGTTTACCATCAGGGGAATAGGTAACGTTAAACAGCCATCCTTTACCAAATCGATGAAGCAATTTGGGATTTAAATCTGAAGGTTTAGTCATAGCATCTTCCTTTTGGTTGTTTAAATGGACCTTTGGACGATGTGAACCTTATAACTAATTGGAACATAAGTCAATTGTATAAAAATGAATGGTCATTCATTTTGTTTTATGATTAACATGCAGCCTTAAGACTGTCAAGTTTTTTTGGCAAATTGCAGGGTAGAAAGGGATTTTCAATGACAGGTGGGTAATAGCTAAAAATCTTATGGATTCCTAACGGTTAGGCAAAGGAAAGTTAAAAAGGAAAGAGGCTTCTTTTTTTGTTGTCAGAATCGATATCTTTCTCAGGCATTCCTATAAAGAGAAAGGTGACCTTCTGGTCCTGATGGGTCTCTTTGATGGATTCGTTAAGTATCAGCATGCCGGCAATGTAGCTATCCAGAAGAGAGATTCCGGTAATATTGAATGTATAGCAGTAATGCTTGTTTTGCTTGATAATAGTGCCTTTAAAGTTTGCTTTGAATTGCAGGTTATTTTTTGTGTAGTCTCCTTTGGTTTTTAGAAATGTTTCATCAGGTATTTCCATCTCAAATTTTTCCTGGTCTTTAAAAGTAAAATAAGAGGAGGAGATATTATGGCCTCTTTTAAGGCCAAAAAAGTGCACCTTGTATTTTTTGGATGATGAGGTCTTGATAGATTTACTCCCTTCATCCTGAGGCAAGGCAGATAATCCCAGACAAACAGTACTTGCAAATACAATAAAGATAAGAGATGGAAGAGAGGAAAAGGGTTTCATTGGCAGTTTTAGATACACGATTAACAAACTTATCTTCATTTCCTTCACGATCTATTAAAATAGGTAGTATGAAAATAAATGCAAGTCTTTTTTTGTCTTTTTATTTATCTGGCAAGATTTTCCATGGCCGTTTCATCTCCTGGGTAAAATGTTTTTCAGAAGGGAATAAGCGAGTGTGCACTACATTACGTAGTATGAAGTTTCTGTGGATAAATTGAGACCACAACATATTGGGTTATGAATTATTGATAAGAACTTGCTTATTGATGGGGTAAGTATAGGAATTGATAAGAACTTGCTTATTGATGGGGTAAGTATAGGAAAATTAAAATTGTG
>CAZOKO010000032.1:0-14346 GCA_964580455.1 uncultured Thermodesulfobacteriota bacterium
GGGGGTTTTGGGCTTTTCAGTATTAAAGAACGCCTGGATCATCTTGGGGGACACCTGAAAATCACATCCCAATCTGGCCTCGGCACTCAAGCTACCCTACTAGCACCACTCAAAGGCAAGAAAGAAAGTTTAAATGGGAAATAAATACAAATCAATTGATAAAATCGTGTAAATAATAAGACAAGTCTAAAACCGTGTAACCCACCAATATTACACAGAAAAATCAGGTTTGTTACGTATAGCTACCATAAGTGATACATCCAGACCTTCATCAAAGTAGTTTATACTATGTTATCAATCTTACAATCCATCCATAGGTCTTTTCTCCTTTGATTTTCCATCGGTCTTCCATATTTCCTAACCCATTATTTATTTTCAATATGGACAATAAATAAAATGACCGTATCACCTATTATCATCGTATCGTTATACCTTGATGCAACCAAAAACTTTATAAATAAGTTGTGCCATAAATAAACGTTATACCCGATACCCTATGATATATGAAGTGGTAGGTCGGGGATTCTAATCCCTCTGGGCGTGCCAGCACTTGTTCGATTGAAGGGCCTTGACTGAGTTCGTTTTAATGTCCGTACTTAATAAACTGCCTTGACATATAAGCATATTATATTATAATCTTTCTTATAATCTGTCCGTATGATTCTCTAATCTAAGACTATAAAAGAAAAGCTTTGTATGCTTTCCAGAAAAGGTGTACATACTGAAGTTTATATAAACCTCATTCATCGAAGATTATTCGATAAATGAGGTTTGTGTTTTTGGAATTGGAATAACTTTTAAGCTTTAATATGGTAGGAGTCGGTGAAATCGATAACAATAACGTAAAAAGGAGGGGGAAGATGAGAGAGACAACAGTTAAACAAAAAGAAATTCTTAAGACAAGAGAAGCTGCAGAACTAATCAACGTAACTTCACAGACGATAAAGAATTACATCTATTCTGGGAGATTGAAGGCACTTAAAACCCCTGGCGGTCATCACCGCATTCGCAGATCAGATCTTAGAGAGATTGGATTTCTAGAAGGCATCCCTGGTGAAGAAAAAAGTTTGAGCAGGGGGGATTTATATCAAGCCTATAAGGAGCTGCTCAATTCTTATGTTTCAACCATAAAGGTAATCTTAAAAGCGCTTGATACGAGAGATGCAATTGCATCAGGTCATTCCCAGCGGGTTGCAGAGTACAGTAAGGCACTTGCTGAAAGATTGGGATTATCCCCTGCAGAAAAAAGGAATCTGGAACTGGCTGCCCTTTTACATGATGTGGGCAAGATTGGGATAAGTGAATACATATTGGGAAAGCCAGGGAAATTGACAGACCAGGAGCTTTTTATGGTCAAAAAACATCCAGAGATTGGAGGACATATTTTAGAAGATATTGATTTTTTAAAGCCAACCATCTCTTCTATTCGCCACCACCATGAGAGATTTGACGGCAAAGGTTATCCTGATGGCCTGGCTGGAGACGATATTCCCCTGCTTGCACGGATTATTTCAGCAGCAGAAACCTATGATTTCCTGACTTCAGACCTTTCTTATCGAAAGGCACTTCCAAAGGAGCAGGCATTTGAAGAGATGAAAAAGGCTTCAGGCAGTCAGCTTGATCCTGTAATTGTTAGTAACTTTATAGGTACCGTTCACTAAAATCCCCCCTGCCCCCCTTTTTCAAACTTACCATGTCCCATATCTTTTGCTGAACACAGGGGGCGGGATGTCTTGGATAAGTTGACATACTGAAAAAACTGAATATCGAATGTCGAACAGGGAATTTCGAATGACGAAGGTTTATTCTGTATCAGTTACTTTTACATTCATAATTCCTTGTTCAATATTCTGCGGTTCAAAACAGATTTGCAAGTTGTAAACATATTTTACACAAGAAGCCCCTTCGACAAACTCAGGATAAAAAAGTAATGAAGCTTCCTTCCCAATCAGGGCCGATCATTCATCCAGAGAGAGATCAAAAAAGAGAACAAACCCTCGTTCTTCTCATCAGGTTATTCAGCCTGGCTTTTTGTCTCGCTTTCTGGTGCGGCGTATATGAGTTGTTCAAGGTGATATTTCACTAGAGAGGCGGTATTGTTATCATTCCTCCCACTTCGTTGTTACTCCTTCGAAACCTTCATTTTGCATAATTTTTGTGAGGATTATGATCCAGGGAAGTGTTTCTTATTTGCTTGCCTTCCCCACCAACTTCCACTATCATCGTACCTGAATTTTTAATTAATTGGTAAAAATGGTTATTGACTTTACTCAGCAAGAAATTGGCAAAATGTATTTTCACTGCTCAAATCACCGCAATTTTATGAGATTGCTTCTTCGCTAAAGCTCCTCGCAATGACAGGCTATTTATGTACTTATCGCGTTGACAGGCAAGAATAACTCCATAAAGTTAGCTGTTTCATGTTTTCCCTGATAATCCTTAAAACTAAGTGGGTATTTGAGAGATGAAGCGATTTATTGACGCATTTTTTGCCAGGTTGTTTTCATTGATTATTGATCATCCGTGGTGGGTGATTGCAATTCTGCTTGTTATTACCCTTTTTGCAGGTTCACAGTTACCAAAGATTAAGATCGAAACAGACCTTAAATCTATTCTTCCCTATGATGAGGTTTATGTAAGCGATGAAAGGATCAGGGATACATTCACTATAAAAGATTTTATTATCATCGGGGTGAAAAAGGATAAGAAGCTTTTTAATGACAGAACGTTTGAATATATAAAAAAACTTGTCAGCAAAATTGAACTTCTTGATGGTGTTTATAAGATTAGGAGTTTATTCAGTGAAGATAACATCAGGAACACACCTGATGGAATTCTCAACATCTCACCTTTTGTGAAAGAGGTTGATTCAGAATCCATAAAGGATTCAATGGAACAGGTGAAAGATTTCGAGGCGGTCCAGGGTATTTTTGTTTCGAAGGATTTTGCCCTTACTGCAATACTGATTGAGATTGAGGATGGGGCAGATAAAAGCAGTATATATTTTGAAATTAAAGAGATGCTGGATAAGGATCCGCCTCAAAACGGGGAAGAGATATATTTATCAGGAATGCCTGTGTTTGAAGGAGTCCTTGGTGACTATATACTTCAGGATCTGATGGTTATGGTTCCTATAGTTTCTCTGATTGTTATTCTGTTTTTATTTTTTACTTACAGATCGTTCCTCCTGGTTGGATTATCAATGGTTATGGTTATAGTCGTTAACATTTGGACTCTGGGATTCATGGCATTTCTTAAGGAACCCCTTTATATAATTCAGGCTGTAATGCCTGTTATTCTCATTGCACTCTCAGTTGCTGATGAGATACACATCTTTGGCAGGTACTTTGAGGAATGCAAAGATGGTTATTCTTCGATAAGAGAAAGAGTTTTGATTGTAATGCAGGAGATGTGGAGGCCTGTCATTCTCACATCAATAACTACCGCATTTGGTTTTTTAGCCCTTGTAATGACTTCGATTAAGCCCCTGCAGTATTTTGGTGTTTTTACAGCGTTTGGAGTCATGAGCGCAATGATGTTTGCCATTCTTGCAACTCCTGCAGTTCTAATTCTGTTTGGGAAGAGAGAGCGTTTCAGAACATCGCACTATCTTCTTGACAGGTTTCTCATCTCAACAGGCAGCTTCCTTTTCAGGAACAGGGTTTGGGTTAGGGTGTTAATTTTGATTATTATTGTTTTTGCCTTTGTTGGAATGTCAAAGGTCTTTATTCAGGATAGCTGGCTTTCAAATTTCAAAAATTCGAGTATTGTTTATGCTGATGATGAAGTCTTAAATAACAAACTATCAGGGACAAACATTCTATATGTAGAGCTTGACACCGGATATCCAAACGGGATTAAGAACCCTGATTTTTTAAAGAAGGTGGTTCTTTTACAGAAAAGATTAGACGCAATTGATGGGATTGGTGGTTCTATTTCAATTGCACAGATTATAAAAAAGATGAGTTTAGAGATTAATGAAAGATATGATATCCCCGATACTTCAAATGCTATAGCCCAGTATATACTGCTTTTGGATGGAAGCACTTATGAGAGATTCTGGGATTATTCCTATCGGAAGATTAATATAATAATATTTTCAACAAAAGGTGATTACGTAGCAGGCTCTGCAATTTTTTCTGCTATCCGAGCTTGTCTTGAGGAATGTCTGCCAGGGGTAAAGGCAACATTGGGAGGAGATTATATGTTGAGTTACCACCGGGTAAATCTCTTGCGAACTGACCAGGTGAAAAGTTTTTCAACATCTCTCACATTGATACTCCTGGTGAGTTCTTTTGTGTTCTGGTCCTTCAGGAAAGGTGTGATTGTTACAGCACCTATACTTATGGCTGTGGTGATGAACTATGGAATAATGGGATTTTTAAAAATCCCATTAAGTGTATCTGTATCGATTTGCAGTTCAATAATTTTAGGAGTAGGAATAGACTATGCAATTCATTTGCAAAGCAAATTTGACATTCTTAGTAAAAAGATGGAAACGAAGGATGTCATATCAGGCATATTCATAACAGCAGGCAAGGCGATTGTCTGGAATGCAGCAGTGGTGATAACTGGGTTTTTAGTGCTTATTTTTTCTCAAATGCCACCAAACCAGAAACTGGGCATTATATGCTCACTGGGTATAACGACAAGTTTAATCTCATGTTTCCTGGTAGTCCCAGCCTTTTTGCCAGTGAAAAATCATTAAACATGCTATTAAATCCTGCTCAATTTAGGTGAGCTTATCTTCCCTTTCAGGATTCCTATGTTTAAGAGGGCATCTCTTATATAAAGGCCACTCTCGTAGAAAGGGAGCCAGACGAGCTGTCTTGATGTGATTTCCAGTGGTGCGGCCTTTATATTTTGTACTGCTTTGTAATGAGAGTGTGGAGCAAGCGAGAATAAGACCATGTCCGCCAGTTCTTGAGCATCATTTTGTCTCATTACCGCTCCTTCCATTTTGGAAAAGGGGAAGTCATCTGCGAGTGACACGAGATTAAGCTCAGGCTGGGCATTAGTAAAGGCAATGGCTAGTTTGTAGATTGCTGTCAAATTCCTTGCTTTGAAGGCAGGGATGAAAAGCTTAAGTTCTTTCTGAGGTAATTTCTTTAAGGAATCATGGAAGTTGTTTGTTGAGAGAATCCAGAAAGGATAATAGCTTGGGTTGGGCAAATCATTGAGTGGTTGAACCAGGTCCCCTCTGGCTTCCTGAAATCCCCCGGCTCCAATCTCCCAGACTCTATGGCATTTATCACAGGGAAAGACAAAAAGCTCTGGTTTTACTGCAAGGTCCCAGCCGCAGTTAGGACACTGAAGGGTATGGAAGGCAATGGTTGGAAAAACCTGAGGCTTGGATTCCTTGAGGTTAGTAGTTAAAAATTTATAGGGAGCATTGTGCTCTATAATGTTTTCTCCAAGTGCATCAATGATAATAGAAAAATTGGTATCAAGTCCCAAAACATTAACCTCCCAAATTGGGGAGTAAACGATAGAGAGGATTTTAGAAATCACACAATGGTCAGGTTCATCTTTGTAGTTTGCCCCAAGTCCTATCTCCATTGCCTTGTCTATACTAAGGGTTACAGGATAGACTTCCCCTTTTTCCTTAAGCTTTTCTTTTTCGAATAGATTGAGTTTCAATACACTGGTTCGCACTCCCAGTGAGTAGAGTTTTAACCCTTCAAGATGAGTGGCAGGGAAGCTTCTCTCCAGGTATCTGGTCTTAATTCTGGTATGTCTGAGGTCAAAGGGGTCGGGAGATAAGGGTTCGGTGTGAATGTTTGTTTCAAGCTTAAAGGTCTTTCCCCTCAAGCGAAAAAAGGGAAGGTAGAAAAGGTTTATGTCCTGTATCCGGTAGTGATCAGTCAGTTTGAGAAGGTGACGGTAGGCCAGGGATCGAGCAACTGTTTTTCTTTCGTCAATGTTTTTGGGAATGTAGTAGCTTAATACTTTGTCGTAGCCTGTAATGAGAAATGAAGAACTGCAATAAGGGCAGGTGATAGTGTTAGTGCCTTCTTCAAGATTGAGAGATCCACCGCACTGGGTGCATTCGGTAGAGATGAAAACCCGGGAGGGCATTTATCTTCATTCCTTACTTTTTCAGCACTGCCTCTCCACAGTTGGGACAGAATTTAGTGCCAGGGAGAAGTTTATTATTGCAGTTACTGCATTTGAGTTCTGCCTTTAAATCATATCCACAGTTTGAGCAGAAATTGGCCGTTGCACTGAGGTTTTTCTCACACTGGGGACATTTTTTCATTACTACCAGCTGGTGGCCACAGCGATGGCAGAACCTGGTATCTAATCCAACCTCTGCATGACAATCAGGACAGTTGACAGTTCCTTTCTGTTGAATCTGCTCGGGGCTAAGGCCATCAGGATTCATGCCTTTGAAGACCATACCAGGAATCATCATGCCGAGACCTGCTCCTACTCCCAGTCCCATCCCTGTTGCAGCACTTTCCCCTGCTGTTCCTCCCCCTCCACTTTGGGCAGCGTCACCCATGGCTTTAGCTGCTTTGAATTTCATAAAGGAATCGAGATTGCCCACAGCCGCCATCCCGCTCCTTTCATCGATCATCTTCTGGACTTCAGCAGGAGGCGTGATGGAACTGATAAAAAAGTCAATGAGCTCCATACCATATTTACTAAAATCATCAACCAGCCGCATCTTCACTGCTACCCCCAGCTCGTCGTAAATCCTGGGGAGGTCAAGAATAGTATCGACATACTCACCCAGGAAATCGTTAAGTCGGGAAACAATAATATCCCGGAAATAACCTTCTATATTATCAGTAAAGTATTCACCCATAGTGCCGACGATGGTGTTGATGAAGAGCAGGGGCTGGGTGATTCTGGTGGTGAATATTCCAAATGCTCTAAGCCTTACCATGCCTAACGCACTGTCTTTAAATGCAACCGGGTCTTTTGTTCCCCACTTCATATTGGTAAAGACTTTCATGTTGGCAAAATAAATCTCTGCCCGAAAAGGGCTGGTAAACCCCCAGGGGAGACTTAAGACCTTGGTAATAACAGGAAGGTTCATAGTTGAGAGGGTGTGTCTGCCTGCACCCAGAACATCAAGTCCTTTGCCATCCCGAAAGAAAATGGCAGCCTGATTTTCTCTGACGATAAGCTGAGCGCCCATCTTGATTTCGCCGGACCCCTTTTCCGGGTAACGATGAGTCATCTCCTGCCCACTCTCGTCAAACCATTCAATAACTTCCATAAATTGACTCATATGTTTTTCTCCTTATAAGAAGATGGGTACTATTGTTTCTTTGTGATAAAACTTCTTCAGGATTATCGACAGATTTTCTGATTTTTTGATATCGTACTACTCTTTAGTTTTGTTTTTGTGGGTACAGTTAAACGCAGAAGTTATCTCATTTATAAAAGTGGCCTATAGTAGCGACTACTATTTCCTGTTGCTCCTCAGTTAATTCGGGATAGACAGGTAAAGCCAGGACTTCTCTGGCTGCCTTTTCCGCTTCCGGGAAGCTGCCTTCCTTGTAACCCAGTTCCTGATAACAGGACTGCAGGTGTATGGGAAGTGGATAGTAGATTCCACAGCCGATACCATGTTGATTGAGAAACACCTTGAGTTTATCCCTTTCACGGGCACGGATGACATATTGATTAAACACATGGTAATGGCCGTCTCTTACATAGGGAAGCCCAAGGGGTTTTTCCTCCAACTTATGGTCTTCTCTATCGGTAACCAGTCCAGTTTCTTTAAACATTTTATTGTAGTTATCAGCATTTAAGCGGCGTTTGACTGTCCACCGATCAAGGTGCTTTAGCTTTACCTTTAGGATGGCTGCCTGAAGGGCATCCAGTCTGCCGTTTATACCGATCATGTCATAATAGTATTGCTTCTGTTGTGATCTGCATCCGTGGTGTCTTAAGCTTCGTATCTTGTTTGCCTGCGGCTCATGGTGAGTGACTATCATGCCACCTTCCCCATAGCCTCCCAGGTTTTTTGTTGGGAAAAAGGAGAAACAGCCAAAATCACCTCTGCTCCCGGCAAACCGATAGGTATCATCAGAACCCCCTTTTAAATATTTTGCACCAAGCGCCTGGGCTGCATCTTCTATGATTTTTAAATCACATTTTTTACTGATTTTCACAATAGAATCCATATCAGCGCATTGTCCATAGAGATGTACAGGTATGATTGCCCTGACTTTCTTGAGCTGGTCTTTGTTAAGTGATGTGATCGTTTCTTCTATTTTCCCTGGAGATAGATTATAAGTAAGTGGATCTATATCAACAAAGAGGGGGGTTGCCCCCAGCCTGGAGATAGAACTGGCAGTTGAGAAAAAGGTAAAAGGTGAGGTGATGACTAAATCTCCTTTCCCTGTTTCCAGAGCCATTAAAGAGATGAGCAGGGCGTCGGTGCCGGAAGAGATGCCGATAGCGTGGTCTGCCTTTACGTATTGAGCAATTTCACTTTCGAATGATTCCACTTTAGGGCCAAATATAAATTGCTGACTTTCAAGCACTTCCTCTATAGCAGATCTGATCTCATCCTTTATCTGGGCATACTGAAGCTTTAAATCAAGCAGTGGAACTTTCATGTCTTCTCCTTTATTGTAGCTTTACAGGTTGTGAATTTCCTTCCAGATTTCTTGAGCTTCTTTTGTGTTTTACATACTATTTCCTTCCAGTACTCTCTTACCTTAGGCTCTCTTTTTTTTCCAATAATAAGATAATATTTTAAAAACCTGAGTCGATCCGGCATTGAAACTATTTTGGTGTCGAGCAGAGAAGCATTGAGGCGAGCCAGATCTCTAAGTCTATCTTCTTTTTTAACCCCTTTTTTAATCCTGGCGCTGTCTAAATCTGCAAGATAGGGTTTATCTTCTTTCCCTGCCTTTTTCTCTAGCAGTATATTGTTTGACTTTAAATCTCCATGACAAATGCCTCGATCGTGCATTTCTCTCACCATATTTGCTGTCTGTTGTATAAGAGCATTTTTTCTTTCAGGAGCTTCAGTTGATGTGCCGGATAACCCTTCCTGGAGCAAGGCGTTTAAAGAGAGTGACTGGTCAATCTTCAGGCTGATAAAAAAACTTTTGATTAGAAGTCTCCACTTTCTCTCTTCCAGAAAACAGACAGGCGAAGGGGTGGGAATACTTCTTGAAACCAGACTGTTTGCTGTCTTCCATACCTTTTTAGCTCTGGAGGTTCGAAAGAGGTTTTTTAATGCATAAAAAATGTTCTGATAATTATAGCGTTTAATGTGGATTTCCCCTTTTTCCCCTGCAATCTTGAGGGGCAGAAAACATGAAGAGGTAGTATGTGAATCTTTTATTATGATGCTGGCTGATTCAGAAAATGCCCGGTCAGGATTCGAGAGAAAGTCTAAGAGTTCAGGATTACAGAAGTCTCGATTGATAAATCCTTTGCGGGTACTTGACTTAAAGGAGGCAAAGTATTTATTTTGTCTGAAGCATCGTTTATCTCTTTTTCGCCATTTTTTTCTCGTCATCTTATCTGTCATCTCTTCGATTAAACGGGCAAAGTTATGACAGTCTTTCTCCCACCTCTTATCCCCTTCAGCATAGGCTTTAAGGAATCTCAGCTTTTCTGTCTTTCTAACCTTCTGGTAGAAACCCGTATTTAACGAAGCCAAATTTTTTATCTTTTCCTTATTAGTCAATTTAGATTTCAGTTTTATCCGGTGAAGATCCATGAGGTAAAAATTGATCGTTCCCTGCTCTCCTTTTTTTGCAAGTATGTTTCCCCAGTGAAAATCCTGATGAAATATTCCTTTCTGGTGGAGATCTTTGACAAATTTTGCCAGACCTACAGTAGCTTTTATCTTCTCGTCTGTTCTACATTCAGCCTGGCTGAGATAGCAATCAAATAGATATTCTTTAATTGACCCGGCATTCTCGATGCTTTTTGAGATGAGATAATTTTTTTTGAGCAAACCAAATTTCTTCAGTTTTCCCACAGCCAGAGGGGTAAAGGTGGACACATTTCTTTTTGAAATCTTCCGGGCAGCACACCACTCTCTTTCTGCGGGAGAGAGGAAAAGGGTTTTTATGCCGTCAAGGAGAGTGGGTAAATGGTATTCCTTGAGGTAGAGAGCTGGAATCTCGGGGGAAGAAGGCTTCAGATAACTTACCGTTCGAGAAGTAAGAGTTCTTACTATCCTGTGTTCCTGTATATTCTCCAGATTGATTATATGATTCAGAGTGTAGGGGTGAAAAATACTCTTATACTTCTCATTAACTATCCATCTGAGTCTGTGATGATAAGTAGTTTTCAATGGGATTTACTTTTTGTATTTCTTAAGTACTTTTGTTACTGCCTGTATTACATCATCTACATCTTCATCAGTGAGCCCAGCAGAAAGTGGCAGAGAGATTGTTCTCTCTGAGACGCAAGCTGCATTGGGGAAATCATCTCGTTTATAGCCAAAGGTCTCCTGGTAATAGGGGTGCAGGTGGAGGGAAATGAAGTGAATACCTGTTCCGATATTCTCCTGGTAGAGTGCCTGCTGGATGGTATCGCGATCTGCCTTCAGTTCTTCCAGCCTTAACAGGATGGAGTAAAGATGGCGTGCGTGCCTGGTATCTTCCTCCGGCGGTGGAGGGGTTGCAAGAGGAAGATTTTGAAAGGCATCATCATATCGCTGCCAGATCTGCTCACGCCGCAAAAGATATTTTTCTATTCTTCTTAACTGGTGTATGCCGAGAGCTGCCTGAATGTCCATCATGTTATATTTAAATCCGGGATATACTATACGGTAGTGTTTAAACCCTTCATCAGAGTACCTTTTCCATGCCCCTTTACTCATGCCGTGGAGTGCATAGGTTTGAATCTTCTCTGCGTAGGTAGCATTGCCTGTTGTTATCATCCCTCCTTCACCTGTTACCAGATTTTTTGTAACATAAAAGCTGAAAACAGTTAAGTCGCCAATAGTTCCAATTTTGTATCCATGATATGTTGCTTCTAAAGCATGGGCTGCATCCTCAATGATTATTAGTTGGTGTTTTTGAGAGATTTCTTTAATTTTTTTCATATTGCAGGGTCTGCCGGCAAAATGGACGGGAAGGATGGCTTTGGTTTTAGGAGTGATTTTTTCTTCAATGCTGTCGGGATCAATATTCATACCCGGCAGGTTGATATCAACAAAAACGGGCTTGGTATTGCAATGAAGAATAGCGTTAGCTGTAGCACCAAAGGTCATAGGTGTGGTGATGACTTCATCTCCCGGCTTCAGTCCGGCAACAATCATGGAAAGATGAAGACCGGCAGTGCAGGAATTGAGTGCGAGTGCATGTTTAGAGCCGATGTAGTCTTTAAAAAGAGCTTCAAACTTTGCAACCTTGGGGCCGGTAGAAATCCAGCCTGATTTAAGTGAATCTACAACTTCATCAATATCTTCCTGCTCTATTTTAGGACTGCCAAAGATTAAAAATTCTTTTCTCATATAAGATTCCTTTTTCTAAGTTCGGCTAACCGCAGAGATCGCCAAGTGTGCAGAGGTTTCAAGTAGAATTAAAAGCATAACAGTTTATTCATAATAGAATCAAGCTGTTTGTTTTTTCTATGTACTCAGTGATCTTTGCGTCCTTGGCGGTGAACTGTTAAATCTCTTTTTCAGTTTGAGATCATGGGAGCGGATTTTGGAAGTTTTTTTTACAATCTTTTTTATGAGCACTCTGGTTTTAGCACCCAGTTTATTCTCTCCCTGGTAATATTTGATGAACCGTAATCGGTCAGCTCTGGTGATGATGTTTTTATCTGCTGAGTAATTAAGTGCAGCCAGGTCTTTAACTTTCCATCTTAGAGGAACTATTTTTCTTTGATCTACTCTGTGGAGATCAGCGAAGTAGATTTTCCAGTTGTTGGATACGTCTTTTTTTACCAAAATGTGGCACAGATAGAGATCTCGATGATTCAACCCTGAAAGATGCATATGCCTTACGTGCAGGGCAAGCTCTTTTATTAACGTTCTCTTCTCTTTAATATGATGGATGCTCAAGGGGGGTGAAAAATGGCTGGGGAGGTAGTGATCCAAACGTTCTACCCCCTCAATTTCCCTGGTAAGCAGGAAGGATTCTTTTTTTAAACCGAAATGTTTCTTTGACCCTGTAGAAATGGGAACCATGGTAGGAATTTCTAACGTATGAAAGGCAATGATGTTTTTCCACTCATCCATTGCATTTGTGGGCAGGGAGAATTTAAACAAAGAAGTAATCAATGCTTTACAGCCTGGATGCTGGTATCTTTTTAGATAAACTCCAATTTCGCTGTGATTATCTTTAAGCAAAAGTTTTACTGTTGAGCGTTCTTTAATTGCCTGTTTAATAATCTTACCATCCTGACAGTACATCAATTTGCTGAAATCGATAAGTTTGTTTTGTAATAAAAGCGATACATATTCATCGTTTACTGTAATTCCGTCATGATGGGAAAAGGAGAAGGCATTTTTTCTGGTAAAGACTTTTTTATAAAGGGCAAGGGTCTTTCGGACATTTTCTGCTGTGGTATATTCCTTTACACTTGAGGCAGCATGATTCCCCATTTCCTCTCTTGCTTCTTTTGAAAGCAAAAGAGAGATGTGTTTTGCTATTTCTCCTGTATCGCTAGCATCTTCAATGATGTAGCCATTTTTACCTTCCTCAATGATTTCTGCTGCCCCGTTACTTGTTGTAGTAATCACGGGAAGCCCACAGGCCAGTGCCTCTATACAGACATTAGAAAAGGGATCGTAGAGAGTGGGCAGAACCAGCATGTCACTCGCACCATAGTATTTTTCCAGAATCCTTTCTTCTCCTGCAAAGATCAGGTTGTTAGAGAGCCCGTGTTTTGAAGCCAGGCGCTGATAGGGTTTGGGGTTTCCACGTCCTGCTACCAATATTTTTATATTGTGTGCTTTACTTCCTAAAAGGGAGAGGCTTTCAATAAGAAGGTGAAGGCCCTTCCTCTTATAATTCCTGCTTACAAACAAAATAACGGTTTCATGGTCACCGATATGAAGCTTTTTCCGTACGTTTAGCCGATAGGGTTCCCTTACCCCGGGTGTAAACCTTTCCAGATCTGCCCCATTATAGATAACCTCAATTCTGCCTTCCGGAACCTGATAGTAATCGACTGCCTGACGTTTACACATTTTAGAATTAGCAATGATGTGGTGGTAATTATTGGGTTTAAAGATCTGTTTTTCTATAAAGAGAATAGCGAGGTGGCGCGGGTTGAGATATTTTAGTACAGTATGAGTTGATAGAGTTTTTAGAAAATGGAGGTGTAAACCATCTCCCATACGATAAATATCCTGGGGATATATTTGAGAAAAACCGCTTACGATATCGAAGTTCTCCTCCTTCAAAAGAAGTTTTGTATTCAGGGCAAAGGTGAGGTTTTTCAATGGTGAATAGAATGAAAGTACAGGGACCTTGTGGAAAGTGATGCGTGAATCAGATGGTAAATCCCAGGTGTTAGCAAAGACATGAACTTCATGTCCCATCTCAAGCAATTGCCTGCTCAAGCGAACGACATAACTTTCTGCTCCACCCCAGGAGAGTGTATATTCTTTCCTAATAAGCGCAATTTTCATAACAATTGATTTGGGACACAGATCACCGCAGATACTCGCAGATAAATTTTTCCTTGGAGTTTCTTCGTTATTTTATATTTTAAAATCTAGACAATCTGCGTTGATCTGCGTCCAAGAAAAGAATTTTATGGGTTATCAAGTTCCCTCAACCCTGTTGAAGCAGGACACAATTTTATATGCCATATAAGTAAATCACTATAGATGCGAAATCGGCGTTTTAATCCTTTATCCAGACCGAGTGTAATAAAGAGACCCAGCATAACAAGGAGCAGATTGATTGTTAGCTTAAATATCCTCGTAATCCTCAGGGTATAATAGGAGAAGATGCTTCTGCGTTTTTTAAAAAATATGTAACTCGATCGGTAATATTCAGTCCATGCCTTTGAAGGGTTTTTCTCTTTACTCTGTCCCTGCAGATGGTAAACCTTTATGTGAGGTAGATGGTAGATTTTCCACCCTGCCTCATGCATGCGGAAGCACCAGTCGGTTTCTTCCAAAAAGAAGAAGTAATCTTCATCCAGCATCCCCACCTGCTTAATGGCTTCCTTTTGCACTATCATGCATGCCCCAATCGTGGAATCCACTTCCATCGGTTCATGGTACTCCTTTTTCTTGCTGGGATATTTTTTGGGGAAAAGGATTTTTAAAAGAGATTTATTTAAGAGTTCTGTTGCCAGAGTTGGAAAGTTATCAAAAGAGTTCTGCTTGCTTCCATCACGATTCAGATACTGGCAGGCTGCAATACCTGCATCAGGTGTTTTGTCCATGAA
>CAZOKO010000032.1:14446-24953 GCA_964580455.1 uncultured Thermodesulfobacteriota bacterium
TTAAAACTTAATTTTCTTGGTGACTTGCCTATAATACTCCTCTCCCAATAGTTTACAACAATATCGTGTTTCCCTTTTGTTATTTCAGCATGAGTTGGCAACAACAATGCAACTTTGTTTATACTTACCTTCTTGCTATCAACAGATACTATTTCAGCTTTTCTTACATGGATCTCAACACGTTCAGCCTTTGCCAATTGTCTTGTGTTTACCTTATAAGGAATACTGCAGCAGGAACCGAGCAACATAAAACAAATGATTGTGATAAATAATAAACTTGCTACCATCTTACCTTTCATTTTACACCCCCTTTCTTCAATTTAGTTTTTAATAATTAACCACAGATTTACCCCGTTAGATGTTTACTATCTAATGGGGGCTCACAGAGTTTTTTTGAAATATGTTTCTCTGTTTCCTTTGTGAGCGAATTCTTTTTCAGTGGTTTCCTGTTTTTCGTAGCCGTTGGGTTTATATTTGTAATAGAAACTGCTCCCGGTGTCAACAAAAATTCCTCTTGTTGTTTATTAAAAGGTTACCCCTTTTTAATCTAAAATAGTTTGTAATATTTTATTTAATGGTATAAATTTATGGAAAAGTAGATGTGCGATATGGGATATGTGTAAATGGTTTTGCAAAAAGACTGGGATACATGTTTATGTCAAGGATAAATAATGAAGAGATGATAGAGCGTTTTAGACCTTTTAAAGAGCGGATGCGAAACGCTGGTCTGCAGGATATAGTAATTGAGACATTCCGGCACAACTACTACCAGCTTTTAAGTGGTGGAGCCGGGTCTATCAGCCGTTTACAAATCGACCCGATTGATAATGTCCCTGATATGGAAAAGCTTGAAGATTTTACTGAGATTGGACAGACTGCCATGAAGAAGGCTGTGGTTATCAAGCTGAACGGTGGACTGGGCACAGGGATGGGGATGAAAAAGGCTAAATCCCTCCTTGAAGTGAAAAATGGTCTATCTTTTCTGGATATCATTGCCAGGCAGGTGCTTCACATTCGCCGTACCTGTGATTGTAAGCTTCCCCTGGTTTTAATGAACAGTTTCAGCACTCAGGCGGATTCCCTTGCTGCTCTTGAGAGATATCCTGAGTTAAAAAGTGAAATCCCTTTAGATTTTTTACAGCACAAAGTACCAAAGATTGACCAGAATAGTTTAGTCCCGATTGACTGGCCTCAAAATCCTGAACTGGAATGGTGTCCCCCAGGACATGGAGATATCTACATCGCCCTGGTTACTTCAGGTATGCTTGATACTTTGCTATCAAAGGGTTATGAGTATGCCTTTGTCTCTAATGCGGATAATCTTGGTGCGGTAATAGATATTCAGATTCTTGGCTATTTTGCTTCCTGTAATATTTCTTTTATGATGGAAGTTGCAGACCGTACCGAAGCGGATAGAAAAGGTGGACATCTGGCACGCTTGAAAAATGGCAGTCTTACTTTAAGAGAATCGGCTCAGTGCCCTGAAGAGGAGGAGGAAGAATTTCAGAATATCACCATCTACAAATACTTCAACACCAATACCCTGTGGGTTAATCTGGCTTCTTTAAAGGCATTAGTTAAGGAGAAGAATAATATGCTTCCCTTGCCTCTTATCTGCAATAGCAAGACGGTGGATTCCAGAGATAAGTCTTCACCTATGGTTTTTCAATTAGAGACTGCCATGGGCTCGGCTATTTCGGTATTTCCCGGGGCCCAGGCTCTTCGTGTGCCCAGGATTCGTTTTGCACCGGTTAAAGCATGTGTGGATCTGCTGGGACTATGGTCAGATGCCTATGTCTTGACAGAAGATTCGCGCGTGATACAGAACCCAGGGAGGAAATTAGGTCAAATTGTAATTGAACTTGCTCCACGATACTATAAGCTCATTGATGAAATGAAAGCGCGCTTCATCCATGGGATTCCATCTCTCATTGATTGCAGAAAACTGGTTGTAGAAGGTGATGTCCTCTTTGGAAAAAATGTGGTTATTAAGGGGAGTGTTAATATCACCAATAAAGGGGAGAAACAGCTTGTCATTCCTGACGGGGAAACGATTGAAGGATAGGCAAAACAAGGTAGATGTTCACCGCAGAGATCGCGGAGTACACGGAGAAAAATATACCAGTATATTAATAATCCCAGAACAGCAGAATAATTTTGTTGTTAGTTTCTGCGATCTCAGCGAACTCTGTGGTGAAATATAGTAAGGCTGAATAGTTATAAAGGTTGGTATGGCTGGGAAAATATTGCCAGGTTCTATTGGATTTATTGATCGTGTGAAGCAGGAGTTGAGATTCTTTTCTCTTAAGAGGATTGTCAACCTGCTTTTGGTGGAATTGCAGATTTCATTCAAACGATCGAAGTTGTATGGGTACCCTCCTCGTGTCTCGATAGAAACAGGTAACGTATGTAACCTTAGATGTCCACTTTGTCCAACCGGTCAAAGAGCCCCTGATGTTAAAAGGGGCTTTATGACATTTGATAACTTCAAAAATATCATTGATGAGTTTGGTCACTGTCTTATCTTGCTGAGGTTATATAACTGGGGTGAACCTCTCCTCAATAAGGATCTCCTGCAAATGGCTCATTATGCCGTCATGAAAAAGATTAGCACTACAATCAGTACTAATTTGAATATTCTTGAGTCGGAGGTTGCCCGGCAGCTTTTAGAAGCTGGTTTAACCAAGATTTTTGTATCCTGTGATGGAGCAAGCCCCGAGACTTATGAGAAGTATCATATTGGTGGCAATTTTGATCGGGTGATTAATAATATGAAATTACTGGTTAAGGAGAAGCAGAAACGTTCTAATTGTTATACCAGAATTGTCTGGTTATTCCATGTTTTTAAGCATAATGAGCATGAAGTGGATGCAGTGAAGAAGATGGCAGAAGAGATCGGTGTTGAATTACGAATTAATAAAATGAGAACTGATATGGGCAAAGAGATATTTGAGAAAGCCCATGTATCCGTTGAACGAGATAGTCAGTGGATTCCTGATGACCCTAAGTACTGTGCCTTTGATGTGGAACATAAAGAAGTTAAAGAACAAAAGTCGTTCTGTGATTTGCCCTGGAAAGAGACGGTTATTAATTGGGATGGTTCGATACTTCCCTGCTGTGCGGTATTTGAGGGTAAGTATTCTTATGGTGATGCATTTAAATCCGGATTCAAGAATGTCTGGAATGGGAAAAAGTATGTAGCAGCCCGCAGGGAGTTATTAGGGGAGGATAATGGTGGGGGTACGGTTTGCCATATCTGCAAGGCAAGCGGGTTTACCCATTTTTAGCCACAGATAGACACGGATGAACACAGATAAAACTATTTTACCATAAATAACCACAAAGAACACGAAGGAATTGAAATCACAAAGTACAAAGAATTATCTTGGTGTATTCCGTAGCTAAACTAGAAATTCCTTTCTTTTTTCTTTAGTCCCTCTTTGTGTGCTTCGTGTTGAAAATAACTTTTTGTGAGGTCGAATGTTAATGAGGGGTAGTGCTTTTTTATAAGCCCATTTAGTATAGCCAGGTCTCTTTTCTTTTCACTCAGCAGAATCTCTTTTTTCATGTTAAACGTTTCAATATTCTTTAAGTAGATTGAGGGTCTGCTACCTGGTTTTTCTAATACTGCAAAATCACTCTCCGTTATTTTATCAGAAAATGTGCCGAAGTGGTGGAGCTTCTTCATAAGCTTTATCAGCAACTCTATTAGGAGTAAGAGCTCTTTTTTTTCTAAAGAGGGTTTAAGAAATTCTCCAAGAGATGTTTCATTTTCCCTTTTGGGAATAAAAAGATAACCCTCCTGATTACTCTTCACTTTCATTTCCACAAATATGTGGGGAAGGTCGAGAGGAATGCCAGCTATTAAAAGAGTGCTCATTTTTGTCCAGAGGGTGCTGGCGGACATAGGGGGAATATATCGAACTACGTTTATTGGTTGCACTCTGCCATTACAGGTAAGATCTATATGGATTTCTTCCCTCTGTTTCATATCGGGGGAAGGCAGGCTTTTGGCTGAAAGATCAAATTTTTGGATGACACTGAGGATTTCCTCTGTTTTGTATCCCTTTCGGATATACCCTTTAATGCTTTCCTGTTCGTATTTTTCATAGAGGGCATCAGTATATACACTTGTTATTCTTCCCCTCAAATTGTCCTTTTTTAAGAGCTCTATAGTGCGTTCTTGAATAGTCCTTGCAAGAGATGAAATCTTACGCCAGCTTGTATCATTGCCCAGATAGGATTTTAAAAACCTCAGTCTGTCAGCCAGACTGACTTCCCTTCCCACACGATTTAATTTAGTAAGACATTTCACTCTTTGGTCAAAAGACAGAGTAGGCTTTATTGTAATCTTTTCAAAATCGGTAAGATAAAGTTTTAGTCCCTCCCTGTCATCTTTTGTGAGAAGAAAGTTGTTTAAGGAAAAATCTGATTGCAAAACTCCTTCCTGGTGAGTACTCCTGACCAGTATGCCAAACTCTCTGATAATCTTCCATTTTTCAAGAAGACTCTGATGTGATCTGCTGGCGGGATATTCTTCCAGAAAGTAGGTGTTTAGGTCCCGGCACTCCTTCAATTTCTCCAGAACAACATAGCTTTCTTTAATTAGACCCCATCTGCCTTTTTTCCCAACAGCTACAGGAGTAGAGGTAGTAATACCTCTTCGGGCGATAGCAACTGCTGCCTTCAGTTCTCGCATCGCTTTAGATGATATTATAATATTTTTAAGACGTGCTAAAAGATGTTCGTTCAGGTATCGTTTGACAATGTATGCCTCATTTTCCTGAGCACCAGGCAGGGTAAAAAACCAGACAGACTTGCGCTTTCCTTTTTTAATCGCAAAGTTTTGTTCAAAAAAGGCAGATGAGGAGAGATGAGGAATCAACCTCTTTTTTATATGGGATAGCACATCTTCCCTGATGAGCCATTTTATGTCCTGGCAATGAAATGCAGTGTAACCTTTAACTGGCATGAGTATATTTTCTTTTAATTATCCCTTCCATTAAATCTCGTGCTCTCTTGAGGCTCAGGGGATAAGGGATATAGTTTTCCGTTTTATCTTTTAACCGGGAAAGGTTATAAGCTTCTATTTGAGCAAAATCCAGCAATACGTAGCAGTTGAAGAAGTCTTTATTTGAGTTGAATTCTTCTACATCGCCCTCCGGCAGGTGAGAGAAGTAAGCCTGTTGCCATCTTTTAATCTTTTCAGCATCATCCTGGCAGAAGTGATACTGCAATTTATAGAAGTCTATACTAAAGGGAAGATAGCGCAGAGACTCATTATCCAGTAAGTACACTTCGCTGGCATCACTTACCATGATATTGTGCATGTGAGGATCGCAGTGGGAAAGACTGAAATTTTTGCAGCTTTTAATCATATCCTTGTTGGAGGCAAACCATTGCCAGTAGAGCTTGCACTGCTCTGAAGTGAATAGTTTTTTATAAGCACTAAGACGCTGCAATCTCTCTTTAATGTTATTTTTAAGGTACCTCCATAACCCTGATTGCTTACCACCATCAAACCTTCCCCAGCGCACTCTTTTTATGCGATGCAGGCGGGAAAACGCTTCAGCCACCAGGGGAAAGAAATCCATAATGTTATCCAGCTCTTCACAAATCTTCCCTTCTATTTTTTCTTCACAAACAAAGTAATACCCAAACTGTTTGAAGGTTTTTCTACTGAGATCCAAATGGACGATTTCAGGTGCGTTGATTCCATGACTTCGCAAGTGCTGGCTGCCATCCGACATGTGTTCTGCTTTCCGTTTTTTCTCAGTTCCTTTAAGAATCAGAGGTTTAAACCCTTCTAGAAAGAGGTAAGTAATGATGTTTCTCTGCCCTTTATCAGTAAGTTCAAAATGATAGGATGAATGTTCTAATGAAAGCTGAGGCAGAAGGTAATCTTTTATGTACAGGTCTAGCTGTTCTATTGATGGGATCGCATTTTTCATAGCAAGCGCACACGCTTGCAAGCTGGCAAGCCTGCAAGCCTTTATAGCTTTAACAAACTTAAGGCGTAGTAAAAAAGTATTTTTGGATTTAGAGGATTAAAGTCAAGAGAGCGCTTGAGATATTTTTTGCCTTCGATTTCTTTCCCTCGATTGAGATAGTGTCTGCCTACGTAGTGGTAATTGCTTGCCAGTCTTTTTCGATATAGAGTTTGCGGTATGCATACTTTCAGGTAATCCTTTTCCAGAACTTTCAGACGCATAAGCCTGCCGGCGAGACTATCTGTGCTTATACCTTTGGGATTGTCGGTGTAGACTGCCAGCGGCTCATTAATAAAACCAACAGGGTATTCTCTTGCAATACGCAGCCATAGATCATATTCTTCACATTCAGGCAGTGATTCGTCAAACAACCCTACCTTTTCAAAGCACTCCTTCTTGATCATGGCAGATGAGGTACGGATGAAGTTTGCTTTGAAGAGATCAGTGAGAACCCAGCCGGATTTCCCCGGCCTGTTCTTTTTACGCAGTTTCCCATCAGGGGTGATAGATGAACAGCGAGTTGCTACCATACCATAGTGAGAATTCCTGCTGAAGCATTCTATCTGACGTTCTAACTTTTCAGGCAGCCAATAGTCATCTGAGTCAAGAAAAGCAATATAGTCTCCTTGAGCTTCTTTTATTCCCTTGTTTCTGGTTGTCGGAATGCCTTTGTTGTCCTGGCAAAAGTAGCGGATGTTGTCCTGGTAGGGTTTTAGCACTTCTTTGGTGTCATCGCTTGAACCATCGTCTATGATAATAATCTCATAATCTTTATAGGTTTGTTTAAGCACTGAATCTAATGCAATAGTAATATAGTCTCTGCGATTGAAAGTGGGGATTATAATACTAATCTTACTCATTTGAAATTCCCATTGTGGTTACAGTAAAATGTCATAGATATCTTCCAGTTTAGCTGCCTGTTTTATGATATTAAATTCTTCTTCGATATGTTTCCTTCCGGCTCTTCCCATAGGTTCCCACAGCTCTGGGTGGATAATTAGATGTTCCAATCTTTCAGCAAGTCCGCTGATATCTTTCTCTTTGACCAGGAAACCGCTTTCTCCATCTACAACTACCTCTGGAATATCACAGTGGAAGGTTGAAACAATGGGCATGCCGTAGGCAGACATTTCTATGAGGGCAACAGGAGCTCCTCCTTCGGTCTCTCCGTCTGAGGGATGGATGCTGGGAGAGAGAAAGATGTGACTGTTCTTAGCCTCTTCAATGAAAGCAGGGTAGGGTAGAAAACCCAGATAATTAACCTTATCTGCTATCTTTCGGGTGTTTATGATAGAAGTAATCTCCTTTTTGTAATCGATTTCCCGCTGGCTGCGTCCCGCATCGCCGACGAGCGTTACCTCTATATTTTTATGTTTTGGAGTGAGTTTGGCAAAGGCCTCCAGTGCATAGGTAATGCCTTTCTTCTCCCTAAAGGTTCCTGCAATCAGAATCTTTACCTTTTGATGGTCAGTCAGTCTTCGGGGAATGAAAGGTATTTTTTCAAGATTGATGCCCAGGTGTTGAACCCGCACTTTAGAATCAGGACAGCCCAGATCCAGGAGAGATTTTTTCATGTAGTTCCCTTCAGCCAGTATAAGATCGCATTGCTCGAAGAGCACCCTGAATCTTCTCCTCCATCGCTCTTCTTGAGGAAGAAGAGAGACATCGTGGCCATAGAAAGTGGTGACCTGGGGAATCTTCAACTTTTGTTTAAGTGCAAGGTCAAAGTATCCTCGATTGCCAAAGTGAGAATGGATAAGAGATGCCTGGTTTTTTCTTAAAACTTTAAAGAAAAATGGATAATAGAAGTTGGTCAGCTTGACATACTGCCGCTGAAAGAATCGATTCAGGGAATTGAGATCAGAGAGGGAGTATATTTTTTTTAGTGGAAAGATATCCAGATTCCTCTTCCTGGTAGTAATAACGAGGGATTGATACCTTTTGAGGTGGCTTATCTGGGCATATATCCAGCTTCCTGTCCTGAATAAATAGGATCTTACAGAATGGGCAATGACCTTGGACACTTGATTAACGCTCCTCTTTAATTTTGGTGGCAATACAATTCGCGGTAGCAGAGAGGAAGGGAAAGGGAAAGAGTGTGAAAAGTGCTCGTATCAGTTTGTTTAAAGGATTGAGTAGTCCCAGTTCAAATTTGAGTGATTTATTAAAGCTCTTTACCTTTTTAAACCCGGCCTCTTCAAGTTCCTTTTTGAGAGCTTTGGGAGAATGGAGATTAATGTGAGTAGGATCCATTGACTGTTTTAAGTTGTATGTGCTGGGGGAGTAAGCGATGATAGTACCCCCCTCGCTCAAGACGCGATATGATTCACGTAGAGTATTTCGAGCAGTCTCTTTGGTTAGATGTTCAATTACCTGATTACACATCACCATCGAGAAGGTTTCATCCTCGAAGGGCAAGGGATCCTCCAGGTACTGGTGTCTTATATCAAGATTGGGCTCTCGCTTCTTTGCAGCCTGTACTGCATACTCAGAACCTTCCAGACCGATACAGGGAATGCCAAACTTGTAACAGCACTCAACGAAAAGACCAAGGCCGCAGCCTATATCCAGAATGGGACCAGGTTTGCCTTTCCTGATACAGCGGGCAAGCAGTTTTCTGGAGGAGTTCCAGCTTTTACGTGAGTAGCTCAGTTCATACATCTCTCTGTCGTAGATGCAGGATTGCTTCATCGAATTTCTATCAGTTTGCCCTTGCATGGTTATTCACCTAACCCTTTTCTCCTCCACGTTCAGGAGGGGCCGATTTAGTAATCCTGGCCGGTGGAGCAAGAGCCAATTTAAAAGGGGGTACATCTTTGTGTACAATAGCTCCCGGGGAAACACCACTCCCTCTTCCTATTGTAACACCTGGTAATATGATGACATTTGCTGAAATCCACGATCCGTCTTCTATTACGACCTTCTCAAACCTTAAGGGAATTTCAGAAGTAGACATATCATTGCCTTCCTTGAAGGCTCTGGACATATCAAGCTGTTGAGAGAGAACTCTTACTCCCATAGCAATTCCTGTACCCCTCTTTATTTCAATCTCACCTGCTCCATATAAGATACAGTAAGGTCCAATCTGACAATTATCGCCAATGGTGATTTTGCCTCGATAGTTGCTCCAGCTCTTGCCACCACAGTGGAGGATAGTCCCTTTTTGAATAACTACATTTTTTCCCAAGACCAGATTTTGCGGATTTATGATTACTACATCATCTTCGATAGTTACTGTAGGGTTTTCCTGTTTGATTCGATGGATAATTTTAGCCTGCTTATACTGTTTCCTTAACGTTTTAAAATACCATCTAAAGAAACCGAGATTGGCACTCCTCATCTTTGCTCCTTTAAGAATAAAGTTCATCTCATAGTTCTAAAAAATAAAGATTATAGCTTCCATGAGATTAATCGTTTCTGCTTCCAATGGTAGGCTTTGAAATCCACCCTCTTTGCTGAAAATGACTCTTTGAACTTTACGACACCCTCATGTCCACTACTGGGATTTAGGTCATATACTTTATATCCTCTGGCACACCCATCTTTGATGATTTCCATGTGGAGGAGATTATTGGGGTAGCGATCAAAATATTCTTGAAGACTACAGCCGTGCCAGTAAAGAATAGTGTAGTTGCAATAAAGGGTAAGTACTCCTGCAATAATCTTTCTATCCTTTTCTGCAAGCCAGAGTTTGATGCCAGGATCCTGTGTCTCAAAAAGATTTAAAAAGAGATCCCAGTGGTAAGTGGTACCTGCCTGATTTCCCCATCGTTTCAGGGTTTCCTGATAGATATGGTAATAGTGCTCATAGTCTTCAAGTGAATCAGCGATACGGATGTTCACCCCCCTTTTTTCTGCCTGTTTAATATTACTCTTCTGGCCTCTAGAGAATCGTTTTCTCAATTGCTCAAAATCAGCATCTAAAGGGACGATTTGAGTAAATAGAGACTTACTGCCAAAGCTTTCAGGAAAATCATAATGTTCAAGTGGGTTTTCTACTACTTTCAGATCACTTATGTCAGTAGAGGTAAGGTACTCAAACAGGGTTTCAGCTTCCTCTGGTATAATCCTCCTTTCTGCCAGCACCCCTCCATAAACACCAAGTGCCATTGATTTATGCTTAACTTTTTTAAATAGTATCCCCCTGGAGTGTTCTGCTACCAAAGGGAAGATAGCCCTGTTACCTGTATTGAAGATGAATCCTAATGTTGCATTATTGTAGTGAGGATAAGTTTTTTCTAATATCTTCATCCAGATGGGGGAGTGAAAAAATGTTGCATGTTCACAGTTTTTCAAAATTTCTTCCCATAATGCAGTGGGAGGACAATGCAATATCTCCATTAGATACTTTACAGAAATCAAAAACTGATTAATGAGTTTAAATTACTACCTCTGGTGGTATAGTGACCTTTTTATGGATAATAATATAGTTTCCCTCTGTTGTCAACTTGTTCCCCTTAGCCGCAGCAGTTCCGCAACTTAACATATTTTACGCAACAGATTAAGCAAAAAGAGTA
>CAZOKO010000033.1:0-1858 GCA_964580455.1 uncultured Thermodesulfobacteriota bacterium
AAGTATTCGTGCGAAGAACCTTGCCGCATAATCTTTGAATGAATATGTTGGGCCGTTAGAAAGCCACATGATGTAGGTTTTACCCGTCACGTGCTGGATATATGTCGGGATCTCCGCATCGTTATATGCATCCTTAAGAATTTCTTCAAAATCCCCCTTAGCAATTTCCTCTTTCAGGAATGGATAAAGAACCTCAAAAGCAATCTGGGCATAGGACAAATCCTTCATTGCCTTTATTGTTGAATGCTCAAGTCTCGGAATGTCCTCCTTTGCAATCATATAAAGCCCGTAATCAGAAGCAAGACCTTTCATTAAAGCCGTCTCAAAGCTAACACGCTCTGATTTATTATTCGTACTGTAGTATCTTATTGCACTCATCACCTCAAACTCCCCCTTCACTGACGTAAGTTAGCTTTGTCCGTTCTCATTTGTTCTGTCAAATGTGTAGGCCTGACCCCTTTGTTTTCAAAAAATCTGATAGCCTCAGATGGGAGTTTCTGGCTGGATAACCAGGCGGTCTATCTTTTTTTCTGTTAGTTCATCTGCTTTGGGTATTCTATCATTTTTATAAAAAATGGTGTTGCCCTTTCGGATGAGGGTACAGGGCATGATGGGATTATCCAAAGTGAAGGTATATTTCTGACATTCTTTCTTGCAGGGGAAGATACCGACCATTCCTTTCTTTTCCGGTACATCACAGGAAGCTACCAGACAGAAACGCGTTGTCGTTACGTAGGCAAAAGGTATATAAAGGGATAAGTGGATATCTGATCCGATGCCATTGAGATTGATATCTTGAAGCGGATTATCCAACTCTGCTCTTTTTATCCCTTTACTGATTAAAAACCTGCGGTACGCGGGGATAGAAAGGTTAGTGCTTTGCAGATGTTTTACAGCATCTGGAGGCAACTTATCTATAACATTCATCAACCTGGGACCTCGCTTTATTTTGGTCATTAACCTTCCCAATACAGGTTCTAACTCTCCTGATATATTCTTAATTGCCCTTAAGATTCCCCAATCATTAAAGATAACTTCGCTCTGGGGAATCTTCTCTGCCACTTTTTCAATTACTGTTTTCCATTTTTTCAAACCTTCATTAGTAACATAGGGAGTAACCAGTGATAAAGCTATATGGTGTTCCTGCACGAAATCCATTGCCTGGTCGATGTCTCGAGAAGAAGGAATTAATCTCTGGCAAAATTCATTGCCAAAGTATAATCTGGTGAAGTTAGGATTAAAATATTTTAGGTTTTTCGCCTTTGCAATAAAGAGAACACGTTCTATCAAAGATATATCTCCTCTGTTTTTTGACTTTTACGAGACTATTAACTTTATTATAAAAATAAAAAAGAGGAAAGGATGTTTTGGTTGTTTTCCTTTCCTCATTTTGTTTCTCTTATCCAGGCATTACTTTTCGGACTTTTCTGCATATTCCTTATATCGGTTAAGAATTTCTTCAAAGGTAGGGTAGTGAATGGTAAGCCCTACCATCTCGTTTTTAACCTCAAAGGTTAAATCTGTCCCTCTGGTGAAGAGGAATACATCACCGGCAGAGCCTTCCATAACTTTCCCTTCACTGGTAACTTTCAGGGGGCCTCCTGAGATAACATAGAAAATTTCATCGGCCTCAAAGTGCCAGTCGAAATTTACAGGTGGCCATTTTTCCAGGACAGCTCCAAATTGTTTGCATTGTGAGGAATCAAAAAGAATGGAAACCTCGGCTTCTTTTACTGTCTTTATATCTGGTAAAGCTGGTTCATCTATATTAAAAAAAGTCCCTATTTTTTCCCATTTAACATCATCAAATTTTCTCAATATGACAGGCACTATTTTCTCCTTTCTATTTTTATAGGAC
>CAZOKO010000033.1:1958-24789 GCA_964580455.1 uncultured Thermodesulfobacteriota bacterium
AATATTACCACTATTTCCATTCATAAAGTATGATACGTATTTTGTCAATCAAATTTGGTTTGCACAAAAAACGTATAGCTCTTATTTAGACCAGAGGTTATACTTTAAAATCCAGTAAAAGGCGGCAATTCCATCTTTCCAGTTGATTTTTTTTCCTTCAGTGTAATCTCTACCGCTGTAAGAGATGTCTACTTCATAAATTCTGCATTTTAGTTTTGCTAATTTGGCAGTTATCTCTGGTTCTACCCCAAATCGATTTGATTCAATGGTAAATTTTTTAAGGAGGGAAGATTTAAAAACTTTGTAACATGTTTCCATATCTGTTAAATTGAGGTTAGTAAGCATATTGGAGAGAAGAGTAAATAGCTTATTGCCCACGTAATGCCAGAAAAAGAGTACACGATGAGGACCTCCCAAGAATCGTGAACCGTATACAGCATCTGCCTTTCCTTCAATAATGGGCTTTATCAATTTATTATACTCGTTAGGATCGTATTCTAAATCAGCGTCTTGAATAATAACAATTTCTCCCTTTACCTGCTTGAAAGCCGTTCTCAAAGCAGCACCTTTGCCCTGGTTTGACTGGTGGTAAAGAACCGTTATCCCCTCCTTGTCTTTTAGTTCATTCAATATCTCTCTGGTACCATCGGTTGAAGCATCATCTACAATTATAATCTCCTTTTCAAGGCCAACAGCTTGGACATTTTTAACAATTTCTTTAATGGTTTTAGCCTCATTATAAACAGGCATAACTACTGAAATCATTCTGCCTACCTCATTTAGGATTTAATAGATGTTTCTCATATGTTTTCATTAGAGGCAATCTTTCCACTACCTTTAAAGATCGTTGGAAGAGGCACCCTGATAAAAGGAAGATAGATTAGACCTAGCAAAATGGTAACCATCACCTGAATAAAATGGAGAAGTATGGCAAAGGTTAAAGCATCGTTTTTCGTGATTCCAAAGAGTGTTAAAGCCAGCACACAGGAATAATGGTAGTTGCCAACAAATCCCGGAGCAGTAGGAAGTGTTACACCCAGAGCAGTAATTATCAAAACAGTATAGGCTGCTGCCATGGACAGTCCTGACATAGATTCAAAAGATGAAAATAGAATGTAGGTAGCGAATGCCACTAATGACCAGATAAGTATCGAGAGAAATGCAAGATAAAAAGTTTTTTTTAAGTCGGGAAGGATTTGTAACCCATCTAGAAAGGAGTGAAACAATCTCATTAGCCGGGAGGATAGGGCTTCAGGTAATACGCGAATGATACGATCAACACCCTTTACGGAAGCGTCTCTTTTTACTGCCATAAAAATGAGAATAAAGAGAAGGGGAATGATAATCAGGAGAATGGAACAGGCTGATCTGAAGATCCATTCGGGAAGTTCTACCATCATCAAAATAAGCAGTAGAACCATCATTAGAGTGAGCATGTCAAAGATTCTTTCAACCACTATGGTTGCCAGAGCTGATCCAATTCTTATGCTGCTCTTCCGGGAAATAAGGTAAGGCCGAACAAATTCTCCCATCCGCACTGGGAGAAGACTGATAGCCATAAAACCCACTGCGGTAATAGAGAAAAGAGTCCTCTGGTCAATCTTTTCCAAAGGTTCCAGGATAACCCCCCAGCGATATGATCTCAACATCAGAACAACGACGCTCAGTAATACAATTGGGATTAAGTAGAAATAATTAGCAGATTTAAAAGAAGATTTTATCCCCTCAATATCCGTACCTCTGAAGGCAAGCCAGACAAAGATTAAACCCACCAGTAAGCCCAGTATTACATTAATCTTGGTTTTCATCGCAATATTCCATCATTGAATAACTGCTTTTTTAGCGTTTTTTACAAACCACTCTATAGATTTTCTAAGTCCTGTTATGATATTGACCTGGGGATTATAATCAAGTAAATTCTTTGCCTTTTGAATATCAGCAAGACTGTGTTTTACATCACCAGCTCTGGGAGAGGAATAGAGTGGTTCAATTTCTTTATTCATTATTTCACAGATCTTAAAGTAAAGCTGGTTAATGGTTGTTCTTGCACCACATGCAACATTTATTGTTTCTCCCAGGGCATCCTGTGTGGAATGGCACGCATTAAGGTTTGCCTGGACGACATTATCGATGTGGGTAAAGTCTCTGGATTGTTCTCCGTCACCATAGATAGCAGGGGGCTGACCACTCAGCAGTGATTTTATAAATTTTGGAATTACTGCGGCATAAGTTGAGTTTGCATCCTGCCTTTGGCCAAATACATTAAAGTACCTCAGTGAAATGGTTCCCAATCCATAAATTTTACAAAAGACTCGGCAGTAATATTCACCGGTTAATTTGGAGATGGCATAAGGCGACTGGGGATTGGGAATCTGCGATTCAACTTTAGGGACAGGTTCTCCCCCTTTCAATCCGGCAGAGACAGGATCTCCATAAGCAGATGATGATGCAGCATATATGAATCTTTTAACCTTAGCATCACGTGCAGCTACCAGAAGATTTAATGTTCCTTGAATATTGACTTCATTGGTTGTTACGGGGTCATCAACAGATCGGGGAACTGATCCGAGAGCAGCCTGGTGCAGGACAAAATCAACATGCTCACAGGCTAAATGGCAGGAGGACAAGTTACGAATATCCTCCCTCAGCAGGGTGAACTTGCCATGTGGTAATTTAAGATCATCAATGAAAGATAAGTTTCCTTCCTTCCCGGTAGAAAAATTATCGAGAACTTTTACCTCTTCTCCCTGCTTAAGTAATACCTCTACAAGATTGGAACCAATAAAACCGGCCCCACCGGTAATAAGATAAAGAGCCATAATTCCTCTTCACATCAACAGCCGAAGAACAAAACATTTAAAAAAGATGTCTATAGCTTTGTGATCTTAAACCTTCTGGCGATTTCGGCACACTTTTCGGTTACCTCGCTGATAACTTTAGGTGTGTTTTAAGTAAAGAGCCTATTGTATCAAGTAAAAACTGTCAAACTATTTTTGTAAGTAAAAGAAGGGTTATTAAACTCTAAATATTTCATCTTATACTTACTATAAATTTGATACAAGAACTACTTTGTGGGGATTACTCTGATCATCCCTTTAGACGCATCTGCTGTCTCCAGTTTTACCTCCATAGTGGTACCAGGGGGAATGGGTTCTGCTTTAGAGGAGGGAACACTGGTTTCCAAAAGATAATCGGTAAGAACTAATTCACAGCGATTTAATGAGTGGTTCACTACCAGAGCAGGAAAAGTTTCACCAATCTTCCCTTCCAGATATTTAATCAGCCAAAATTTGTGACGCTGTTCTTGAACCAGATTAATTTTTGTTTGATTGAATTCAGTATCTACTATCATTTGTTTAAGCTCTTCTTCTGAATAGGGCTTCCTGTCTTCAATTAAAGCTGACCTCAATTGACGCTGTGCTATCAAATCCATGTATCTCCTGATGGGAGAAGTAGATGTACTGTAAGGTTTTAGTCCCAGACTGCTGTGATTTCCTGGAACGGTAGATAGGGTTACTCTATTAAGTAAACGCCTTTGCTTATAGTTGAGAAAAAGATTATCCTTACCAGCTCCTTCCACAATTCCTCTTGGTTCTGATTGATTTCGATAAATGAGAGGAATGCCCTTTTCCTGAAGGAAGCTGGCGCATAACCAGTTTGTTAGTATCATGAGTTCTGAAATTATGATTTCACTTGGGGTTTCCCGCTCTCTTTTACAGACATGTACAGTTTTATGTTCATCAACTTTGATGGTTAATTCAGGGATGGGAAGAAAAAGGCCGCCTGCTTTCACTCTTTTCCCTCTTAAGTGTTGAGCAAGCTGAAAGAGGCACAAAAGTTTTTTGTCACTGTTTATCTGATCGTCTGACTGAGTATATGTGTATCTGTTATGAACTTTGATCACACTGGGGAAGAAATTGAACTCTTTAATTTCATTAGAGCTGTCAAAATAGATGATAATGCTTATTGCCAGTCTCTCTTTCCCCTCCACCAGACTTAAAATATCCTCAGAAAGGGGTGGTGGAAGCATGGGAATCTTTCCTTCGGGGAGATAGATAGAGGTTGTCCTTTCACAGGCTTCTTTGTCCAGATAACTTTCGGGAATAATGTAGTGTGCAACATCAGCGATATGGATTCCCACTTGATAGGTTATTCCTTGCATCTCGATACTTACGGCATCATCAATATCACGAGTAGTTTCACTATCAATGGAAAAGACCTCTAAAGAGGTTAAGTTTCTGCGTTTGTTTTTTAAGGATATAAGTTTAGTGTTGAAATTGTGGCATATTTCTTTAGTTTCTGCTGATGCTTGAGGAGGACATTGAGTGGGGATGCCGTATCGTAGGAGGAGAAGATTTTCATCGTCCTTAAACTCCCCCATTTTTACCAATAGTTTGAAGGGTGCATCGGGCTGGTTCAGGTTTGCCCTTTTGAGCAATTGTTTTCCTTTCTGGTATTCAGGGGATTCAGAACCGAAGATAGCAAGCTCGCGCAATAGAGCTAAATAACGATCTTTCCCAGGTGGGTCTTCTATCGGGATGCCATCCCATTTTTTTTTAATCCAGGTGCTCCCTTCTTCCAGTTCTGCTTCCCTTTCTGCATCTCTTTGTAATTTCATCAGAATCTGTTGTACCTGATGAGGTGGGTATATCGTGAACTTCCCTTCCTTAAATTTAAAATGGGTTTTATCTTCAAACAGAGATCTAAGTATAGCAGCAGATTGTTCCGAAGCAGGGTTTGCTCCAAAGGCTATTTCGGCTATATAATTTGAATCAAAGCTTTCACCTTCTCCCTGGAGCAGGTTCCATAATTCTTCGGTATCCACACTCTCCTTTAATTCTTCTTCCTTACTTATAATAGATCTTAATATTTTTAAAAGTTCTTCCTTAGATAGTTTCAGATTGAGTATTTTCTCTGAGCTGTGGATGACCCTGTTAAGGTTGAGATTTGTTTCTCGATTGTGTTCAGAGAGAAGGTGAAGTCTATTCACTTTTCTCCCCAGACAAATCCCACAGGTAATCTTATCCTTATCAAAGTAAGTAACTATTTTCCCTGGTTCCATTTTCCCACATGTAATTGTAAAATTAAATTGAATCTTTTTAGCATAGTTTGTCTTAAAATCAAATGGTAAAGTTGTTATAGTTTTGATCTTGCATTATAAGCTTAAGCTACTATAATATTAATGAGTGCATAAAATAGTTTACAGAGTGCTTAACTGTCATTGCGAGCGAAGTGAAGTAATCTCATTTTATAATTGTATGGAAGATTGCTTCGTCGCTATGCTCCTCGCAATGACATGCGAACTATTTTATGCTCTCAGTAATAAATACACAGGAAAGGAATTACATGAAAAAAACAGGCATATTTTTTCATAAGATTTGTAGAGAAAATGATATCGATTGGTTATTAAAAGGTAGACTCTGTAGTTTCCCCAACCTCTTAAAAGATCAAGGATTACTTGATGAGCCGAATATTATCTTTAAACAGTCATCTCCTGCCCCTTTTGAACTTCTTGAAAAGGTTCATTCTGAAAGGATGATTAAAGATGTGAAGGAAAGCAACTACTATGAAACTGCTTTATATTCTACAGGGGGAACTGTTAAGGCATCAGAGGACATTGCCAAAGGTGAAATGGATAATGCTTTCATCTTTACCGGTTCTGCTGATCATCATGCTGGCAGAGACCATTTCTGGGGTGGCTGCCATTTCAATGGAGCGGCACTGGCTATAGAGCATCTGCGAAAAGAATTTGACTTAAAGAGATTTGCAATCATAGATACTGATCATCACCATGGAGATGGAACCAGAGATATTTTTGTGCAGGACAGCGACCTTCTTCACCTGTGTTTTTGCAGCAAAAGCGAGGTGTCGGAAGATAGTACTAATATTGATATAAGAGTGCAGTACCCATGTAATGATGAATTATACTTGAGCCTGGTTAAAGATGCAGTTGCCCGGTGGCTTATTCCATTTAAGCCGGACATGATCTTCTGGGAGTTTGGTTATGACAATACCATGGGTGATTATGGTGATATAGGTTTGAGCAGGGAGGTTCATATAGATTTATTAAAACTTATTAAAGAAGCTGCAGGAAGTATATGCGGAGGTAAATTGGTAGTAATCCTTTGTGGAGGATCAAGCTCTGAAACTATTGATTACTGTATCCCCAGGATGATTGGACAAATGAGTGAACTGAAGAAGTATTTTTAAGAGTAGAGATATACTATTTTTCTGGGAGTTTTTTCTCACCTCGGTTTTAGGAGTGTGTGCACATCCTGTGAGTAACAAAAAAATGAGAGGGAACAGTGTTTTATAACGCATGCTTTTATTACCAGTGGCGCGTTTCGTAATTGATATTATAATAAGCTGTCATTGCGAGCGATAGCGACGCAATCTCTAACTAGTTGGGATTAAATGAGATTGTCACGCCCTTCGGGCTCGGCTTGGCCGAGATCCCTGGCCGACACGAGTGTCAGCTCCCTGGCTGAGCTCGGGCAAAGCGGGCAGGCAGCCAGGCAATGACTTTAATTTTGAGTACGCTAATTTATGATACGAGACGCTAGCATAAGAATTGATATACAGTTTCCATAGCTGCGGCAATCGCACATAGTATCGGGTTAACGACTATAACACATGCGCTTGCAAGTACCATAGAGATTATCTGTAAGGTTTCACAGGTATCAGATATAATTATACTGTTTCCGATATCATCATGATCCTGTAAAGAGATGCCTGTATGTGAGGAGCCGATCTGGTAAATACAAAATGGGTTTAGATTGAGGAATAAACCTCTTCCACTGGGAAAAACTATTTTAAAAGAAGTTATTTCGTCATCCTGACTTTTTATAATTTCCAGAAAAATCAGAAAACGTCCTGAAGTTTCCTGATTAATATAAGCAAGGAATTGAGAATTCTTGGTCGGCGTCATCTGGTGGGATTTTATAGATATAAGGGGTACAACGGTTACTTCTGCTCCCAGGACTGGAATGTTTACACCCCTTTCCAAATCAATCCCTAAACCTTTTTCATCAAGCAAAGTCCCAATTTTATCTCCTAATTCTGTATCCATGGAGGTGGAAAAGGCAGCTATCGTTTCCGAAACCTGTGAAGATGGGACGTCAGCAAAGCATAAAGAGGCTGATACCATAACTACCATTAGTACTGATACAATACAGCTTAGAGTTTTAGATAATTTAATTTTGCTTTCCATAGTTCCTCCTTTATGATTGTTATTGTTTGCGAATTTCATGTAGCCAATTATATCCATTTTTTATAAGGAGTGCAAGGGAAGTTTGAGCCGATACGAAAAACACATAAAGTCTCACAAAGACTTTCTAGCTGGGTCTCCCTGGATGGTGTTTCATGTAACCCAAAAGGGAGATTGTAGCCATACCATAAGAGCAGGCTGCGAGAGACAAAACAAGGGTGAATCCTCCCCCCAGTGCAATCATTACTGCTAAAATTGAGCTCAATACAGAGGAGCACCCATTGATGCACCAGGCCCAGGGAATAAGCGATGGGGAGAAACTTGACAGCCAGCGGATACCCAGAGGGAAAGGGATACCCATTAGAATCCCCAGAGGAAAGAGCATCAGAAGAGTAAGGCACTGACGGGTTAATAAATTATAAGGTAACAGTAAATGGAATAAGGCAGGGAGAATATAGCTGTAAGCTATTATAGATAAGCAGAGTGCTAAAAGTAAAAAGTATGCAGCCTTACCACTTTTGGTAATAGAAAGCCTTCTGGAGAGGTAGCTTCCCACTCCGGTTGCCATCAGCAGTGCCGCAATAACCAGAGATACGGCATAGTAGGGATGATCCAGAAAGAGGATGAATTTTTGGATCAGAGATATTTCTACAAACATGAAACCTGTTCCCACTAATGAGAAATATGATACTATCCTGATTTTTTGTTTTCGAGATACTGCTTTGAACGCACTCCTCTTGGAAGATAAAAATATGGGGAGAAAGATAAAAAGAAAGCTTAAGAATAAAGCTTGAATGAAGATTACAGGCACAAGATAAGCTCCTTCTATCAGGAATTGCCACTTGCCTTCCACGCTCCAATACACTTCTTTCAATTTATTCAACTTAAAGAAGTGATAGAAAAAAGGTTGATCATCAGTAACAGGTGCAAGGTCAAAAAGATAATCTCGGTAGAGTTTTTCCCGAGAGCCTTTCTCTACAAGCTGCATGATCAGGAGATGATAGAGGGGTTCTTTTAGTTGATTGTATAGGTTTACTTCTTCGGGATTAATACCGGGGTAATAGACGAGGTCGAAATTGCGATCATGACAGAAGCCTTTCAATTTTGCTATCTCTTCATAATTGAAATCCCCTTTTTTACACACGATAGTCAAAGTTCCCCAGGTTCTAATTGCAGCCAGCCTCAGTTCGGGATAAGGAACCTTCCTTTTTTCCATGACAGATAAAAGAAGAGATATTATCCGTAACTCTTGACGGGGAGGTGGGAGGAGGTAAGTAGTGATAGTAAAAAACCCCCCATCTTTAAGGTGGCCTAGATACTGGGTGAAAGCCTCCTCTGTAAAGAGGTAATCTTCTACCAATCCATAGACTCCCGTAGAAGATGCCCCCAGGGTATTGGAAATGGATAGATGAAGTAAGTCATAGTGCTTTTCTGTTTTCCTGAGATAGCTGCGTACCTCACCCACAGTGATATTTACACCTTCCTGTTCATAGAGATTTCCTGAGAAATTTTTGAAATCATCATTAACTGCATATACTATTAAAGGATTGAGCTCTACCCCGTCTATATTTCCTGCCCCGAAATAGAGCCCCATTAAGACATCAAGTCCTCCCAAAGGTTCAAGAATTAAGACATCGTCTATTTTTTTAAGATAGTAAGGGAGGGCTGATGGCAGTCGGGAGAGAAAAGTAAGTTCATCCTTATTTCCATGATAATGGGTGATAGCATTTAAATTGTCTCCATCTACCGTGATTCCCAGTTGTGGAGGTAGAGAGTCCTGGTGGTTGAGGCTTAAGCCCGGTGCAAAGCGCACTACTGGACTTTCAACTACATCCACTCGAGAAAAGGGATTCCACTTAGTAGACATGAGCTTTGCTGAAGGATATCTCAAAGCTACCATGAGCCCCTTATAGGGAGAGATGTTAATCTGAAACAGTGTGCTCTCTGCCCTGGCAAAAATGAGGAAAGAGCAGACTAACAAGAGGGGGAAGAGAAAAAACAGCCTTCTTTTGAACTGGAGACAGAAACAGAGAGAAGATAGGAGTCCCAGTGAAATGACGGCTCCTATAGCTCCAGTCATCCCCCCAAAAGAAAAAACAAACAAGGCTACAAGGCATCCCAAAGATGCTCCTGCTACATCGGCAAAGTAGAGCTGATTAACCTGATTATGAAGGTGGGTGATGGCCAGGGAGATAGTAAGCCCTGTAAAAAAGAAGGGCAGTGATAGTAATAAATAGTAGTATAAAATGTATAATAGCTGGGTTTTATCCCATGAGATTCTCATGGGGTCAAAGGGAATCTGGTTGATTAACAGGTAAGAGATAAAGGAGATTACAGAAAAAGCAAGAGTGGTTATAAAAAGGGTTTTTGTAAGTTCCTTCTTCACCAGTGAGGAAAAAACCGTCAGGAAACTTCCACTGGCACCTAAACCCAGAAGTCCGATGCTGATTACTAAAAAGGCAAAATGATATCCCTGTGCTATTGAGAAGATTCTTGTGAGGGATATTTCATAGGTCAGGGTAGCTGAGGAAATGAAGAAAATCCCCACATAGGTCAGCAGTCCACACATTTTTTTGGAACTTAAGAGATGCTTTTTCTCACCCATCGGGAATCCATTGACAGAATAGAAGAATTGGTTGATAATTATCTGAGTTGCTGAAGAGTTTTCTTATCCCTGACGATTCGGTAACTATAGGGTGGACTCAGAGTGATCAAAGCGATGCTGGATACTCACCTGTTAATAAGTTCGAGCATCGCAGCGGATAATCTTATGGTGAAAAAAAGATATAAGACATTTAATCATACGGCAGATTTAGGTATTGAGGTGTATGGTGAAGACCAAAAACAGCTTTTCGTAAATGCAGGTCTTGCACTTTTCGACCTTATCACTGATATAAATAAAGTTGAAGTAAAAACTTCTCTTTCTTTAACTGCAGAGGGGATAGATCTGGAAGACTTGATGGTGAGCTGGTTAAGAGAGTTATTGTACTTGCAACAGGTAAAAGAATATCTCATTAGCGAGTTTGAAATTCATGAAATAAGCGATGAGTTACTTAAGGCTACCGTTAAAGGAGAGAAGTTTGATTCCCGCCGTCATGAACTGATAAGGGAGATTAAAGCGGCAACCTACCACCAAATAAAAGTTGCCTCTGAAAAAGGGGTCTGGATTTCACGCATTGTGTTTGATATATGAAAACTATTGACTGGAGAAAGAATAATGGAAACAAAAGGCAAACTCACTATAGAAAAGGTTGACGATTATCATTTTAAGATCCCTCGTTCAGAAGGGATGCGAGTGCCAGGATTAATCTATGCCAGTCAGAAGTTAATAGATGATATAAGGCTTGATGAAAGCCCCCGTCAAATAGCAAACGTAGCTCATCTGCCTGGTATCATCAAATATTCCCTGGCTATGCCTGACATGCATTGGGGATATGGTTTCCCCATAGGTGGTGTAGCAGCCTTTGATATGGAGGAGGGGATTATTTCGCCAGGAGGAGTGGGATATGATATCAACTGTGGCTGCCGTATACTGCGGACTGATCTGACACTCCCTGATGTTCGAGATAAGATAAAAAAATTGGTGACTTCTCTTTTTAGAGGGATTCCATCAGGTGTTGGTTCTACTGGTAAGATAAAGCTTAACTTTGATGAAGAGAAGAGAGTTTTGAGAAAAGGGGCGCGATGGGTTATTGAAAAGGGATATGGTGATGCAGAAGACCTGGAGCGAACGGAGGATAAGGGCGTGATGGAAGATGCTGATCCAGAAGTTGTCAGCAAGCGATCTTTGGAAAGAGGTAGAAATCAGCTTGGAACACTGGGTTCAGGTAACCACTTCCTGGAGATAGAGGTAGTTGATGAAATTTATGATCAGCAGGTTGCACATGCCTTTGACCTGTTTGAAAATCAGATAGTAGTCTCGATTCATTCCGGGTCTCGGGGATTTGGCTATCAGGTATGTGATGATTTTATTAAGGAAATGCTTCATAAAATGGGAAATGTGGAGATAGAACTACCAGATCGACAACTTGTCTGTGCCTATCTCAAATCGGAGATGGGCAAGAAGTACTTTGCCGCTATGGCTTGTGCTGCCAACTATGCCTGGGCTAACCGAGAGATGCTTACCCACTGGACAAGAGAAATTTTTGAGAAGACATTGAACTTAAGCCCTAAAGAATTGAATATGAGACTGGTCTATGATGTTTGCCATAATATTGCAAAAAAAGAAGTCCACACCATTGATGGGGAGGAAAAGAAGGTTTGCGTCCATCGAAAAGGTGCTACCCGTGCTTTCCCTGCCGGGCATCCAGATGTTCCTGAGATATACCGTGATGTAGGACAGCCCGTTTTAATCCCCGGGGACATGGGGCGTTACTCATATGTGTTGGTGGGAACTGAGAAGGCAATGGAAGAGACCTTTGGCTCCACCTGTCATGGTGCTGGTCGGGTAATGAGCAGAACCAAGGCCAAGAAAAGCAGTAGAGGAAGGCTTATTGCACAAGAAATGGAAGAAAGAGGGATTATAGTTATGGCGGAGGGGAGAGCAACCCTGGAGGAAGAAATCCCCGAGGCTTATAAAGATGTAAGTGATGTAGTCGAAGTAGTTCATCAGGCTGGGATTTCTAAAAAAGTGGCTAAACTAAAACCCTTGGGTGTGGTGAAGGGGTGAAATATAGGGGGCAGGGTTCAGGGGACAGGTTACAGGGATTAGAAGTGAGTTTCAAATATAAAGTTACGAGTTGCGTGTTGAAAAAAGTAATATAAGGAATTATAAAACCCGAAACTCGTAACCCGTAACGTGCAACCGTTTCATTATGCGAAAAAATCAACAAGGGAACCGAACGTTTCTCCTGAAATTTGCAGTGCTTTAACGTTGGCTTTTACCCCAATTTTAGCTTCTATCATACTGACGGCTTCCTCGGCATAATTAACATTTGACAGCTCTCTGGGTGGTCCTTCCGGCTCTCCTGGTTTTCTGGGATTTTCCAATCCAGGTGTGTTATCAATGGTAATCTTTGTCTCTGGAAGACCATTTTTATCCTGGCTGATATGAGAGATCCTTCTTTTATAGTTGTCAGTATTAATATTTGCAACGTTATTGGCTGCAACATCCATTTTTCTAAAAAACGCATTAATTCCGGCAACAGATGAATAAAGATCAATACTCATAACTACCTCCATTTTTGTTTTTTATTGCTTTATCGGCTACAAATAGATATTCTTTAGGATATTTTAATGGTTTTAGTGTTGTTTTAGCAGTTGTCAGTTGACCGTTTTCAGTAATACTCCATGATTTATCATTATGATTGAAAAAAATCCCCCTTTTATAAAGGGGGATTTTTCCGACCAATCCTTAATTCAACAATATTATAACCCTGCACCCTGATACCTATTTTTATTAGTACTAAAGCTTTCATTTTTTATGCCGATGAAAAATAAAAAGGGGTAGATATAAAACTACAGAGTTTATAAAGTAGTTCTCAGTGGTTCCCCCGTTAGATGGTAAACCTTGTGGAAGACTCATTTATCCAACAGCGTTGACATTTGACAAAGTTCAATTGCTATATAATAGGTATCTAACGGGGTGAATCTGTGGTTGGGTTTTGAAAATAAAAAAGTTGGAGGAAGCTATGAAAATACAAGATGATAAAAATATAAAGCAGGCAATAAGGCCGGAGCCACAAAACAAAATAGGCAAGAGAGGGGATGATTTTAAAAAAGTCCTCTCTGAGGTCCAGTCAAAAGTTGAGGGGGCACAGGATAAAAATCCACTTTCCACAGAAGAAATCCAGAAAATAGATCACGCCTTACAAAATGCAAGCACCATAGCCAGGCTGGAGGCAAGCAGTTTCAGTGAGTCTCTTGGAAAATTTGAGAGTGGTGAGGCAAAAAAGGTAGAACAGTTTTTTGACCTCCTGGAATCTTACACCCAAGCACTGTCTGACCCCAAAAAGAATTTAAAAGATATTGTTCCCCTTGTTAAGTCGCTTGAAAGTGAGAAAGAGAAACTGGCAGAATTAGGAGAAAGATTACCGGATGGAGATATTTTAAAAAACATAATAAACCATACTGCCATCCTTACTACGGTAGAAGTATTAAAATTTAGCAGGGGAGATTACCTTTAAAGAAACACTTTGCTTGAAACATATCCAGAATCCAGCATCTAATATCCAGTATCCAGGGAATTAATTCCTCAATCCCTAAATATTTTTAATCAAATTAATTTCTCTTTTTTCCTTCGTGCGCTTCGTGGTTTAATTATTTAATCTTTAAAAAAGTAGCCGATCTCCTCTCTCAACTGTTCAGGCAACTCATCTCTGTTTTGAGCTGTTACTTCATATATCCTGATATCTTTCCTATCCTTTACTTCTCTAATAAACTCAGTTCCTCCAACAGCAATAGTTCCCAGTACTACATTCCTGGCATTTAAAGCCTTAACTGCTGCCTCACAGAATTTTTCTGAGAAGCATTCCATCTTCCCTATCTCATCTATGATAATAATCTCATCTTCTGACTGGGGAGTAATAGAAGGAACAGCAAGCGTTTCAACATTTTCTATGCTGACCCCATATCGCCTGATGTAAAACCTGCTTTTGATGTTTTCATGTCCCAGCAGTTCTTCCTTCCCATCAAGGGTCTTCATTAAAAAGCCTACCCTTTTATTATTCTTTTTTATTTCCTCGGTGTGAAACCCTGTTGCTTTTCTTTCAAGTTTTGACAGCACCTTTTTTATAACGGTTGTCTTACCACTGCTTGGAGGTCCAGTCAAAAATGTATTCCTGACCCTCTTTTCTGAACAATTTTCTTCTTTTGACATGGTATTTTCCCATGTAAAAAAGACTAGCTGGGGATTTTAGCTGAAACGTGACAACCCTGTTACGTCAGGCAGGATAGGGATAGTCGGGATCGGTCAGGGACGTCGGCGATGTATCCGGGCTGATTTCAGTCCAATTTAGCTGGAAATCCTCACCTGAGTGGTTGCCTGCTGGAACGACCCAGCTTGAAGGCAGAGGGCTAGTATCCAAAAGTGGAGTACCTGAACCACCGAACCACGGTTCATCTCGTTGTGCACCTTCAGGTTCAGTAACGGTATCGGTTCCAGTAACTCCAGCAGCCAGTTGAATCTTGTAGGTTGCATTGGCTGCATCTGGATCAAGCTCAAATACAATCATGCAGAGCATGCCGGGTGTTCCGGTATCTACTAAATACTGGGGAGCAATCGACGCATTTCCCTGGGCCTGCAGACTATGGTGGTTATCACTACTGTCGACCCAGGTACCACTGATATTCCACGCCAGTTGACCTCTCTCGGAAGCATAGATACAGCCATCGAGGGGGATGGGTCCCCGAGGTGTTGCCGCATCACCGTCCACCTCACTTCTCATCAGCTGCAACAGAACACGTCCTTCAAAAGTTGATGTGATGGTGCCAGTATACTTGCCCGCCTCGTTCACTTGCCAGGTGGTGCTGCCGCTGAATCCCCAGAGGCGCATGGGATTGCTTTCAAGGTTATTAACGCGCACCTTGACATCTCCGGTTGTATTATCGTTCGGTAAATATGCAACAATTCTTCCTTCTTCCCATAAAATAACCCGTGAAAGTGGTGTGTCGTTAAAGAGCACCTCACCCTGAGCAGGTCCGAAGTAGCCTAATAGAGTAATGCTCGGATCCACTCCTGGCACCATCGGACCACCCGCCGTCAAGTAATATCCACTGCTAATCACCGGGCGGGCAGCAGTGCTGCCTGTGGCTGTTGGGTAATAAACCAGCCTGACACCTCCTGGCTGGATATTACGTCCTTCATCAAAAAGATATGAATAGATCTGCTGGACGGTAAATGGCCTGGTAGGAGGATCAAGATCATCGGCCTCCACCTGGCTCAAACCGCAGAGACGGTCAAAGAAGAAAGCAGCAGTCTCCGCTGCATTGCCGCGTCTCACACGGCCCTCCCACCCCAGGATCATCTGTGCTCCACAACCCACAAGCGTAGGTGCTAATCTGTTTGCACCAGTGGTATTATCAAGGGTGTGACAGGTGTCAAGGTAGATTATACTGTTAGGAAGAGCAGTAGCATCCGGATTATCTGGATTGCCGGCCTGGTAGTGGTAGTTGAAAAAGCGGGGGGTGACTGCAAAGGTTCGATATCTTGCGGTAGTACTGTATACCAGACGGCGTGCATCCGTTGCCAGATCAGACTCATGCGGGTTACCCTCTACACCGGATTCTATATAGGGGGTTGTCGTATAGATATACTCGAACGGCTGACCTCTTTCAGAGTGTGTGTCAGAGTCGGGATAGTTATCTACACCGGCATGGCCTGTCAGATATATTATTCCATACTGATTCCAGCTTCTGAACCATTCAAGTGTTGGCTCTTGCAGAGCTTCTGTAGTATAACCTGCTGCTTCAAAGGCCTGCAGAACCTGCTGGGCGGATGAGCGGATTGCAGTTCCAACTGCACCTGAGGTCGGGTAGAATGCAGCGCTTGCCTCAGGGGATGTTTGGTTGGGGAAACCTGACACATGTATGGGGCCGGGACCATCTCTGTCAGTTTTCACTGTTAAAGCAGATTCCTCAGATCTCTCATCTTCCGGTTCACAGTAAAAGATATGAAAAACACCGGAGCGGTACAGAACCGTAAAGTACTCAGAGTTATCAGCGAGATGTGCTTCCTCCACTTCCTCGAGTGTTTGCACATAATCAAGAAAACTTTCTGCTTCAGCCGGCCATTCACCGGATTTGCACAGGTCCTGGAAAAAGTCGCTGGCCTGGTCAGCTGTTTCGACAGTCTGATACAAAGGACCCGGGATCGAAACCTCGCAGCCATTCACAAGTGTACATAAAAAAATCACAGCAACACTCAGCCATATCTTACCATACAAATTAACCATCAAACACCTCCCCAGTGCCTTGTGAAGACACCGTCTAAAAGCTTACCTCGCTAATATACTTAATAAGAACTTTTCGGTATAGTAAATGTAGGAAATTTCTTCTTGTATGTCAATCAAAAGGTGGCTATCAGAGATGTAAATTAAAAGTTAAAGAATTCTGATGAAATAATTCATAATTTCGATTTGGGCGTCAAGCATTCATGGTAGCATCTTTCCTGGATTGCGCAGTTTTTCCGGCAGGTATGTTTCCATCACGTAATTCAAGCCTCGTGCGGCAAAGGCCTGCTGTTCAACACGCACTCCCATCTTGACCATCTCCTGCAGTGCCTGCACCCATTGTTTGTTGTTCTTAAAGAAAGGATCATTCTTAATAGCATCCTGGGCACGTTTTTTATCCTTGTCCTCGAGGGGATGCGTGGGCAGATTATAGTCCTTAATATCCTGAGGTGTAACACCGATCAGCTTTGCATGGGGCACACAAAAAAACTCGTTGATGTGAGCGGCATTGCCGGAGCCGACCTTCATGGTACGGTAAATATTGCCATAACCATAGGGGTCACCATCTGTAAAGACATACACCGGCAGCCTGCAGGAGTCAGACAAAAGACGCACGAAGCGGCGGTTTGCACGGGTTGGCACACCACCCATCGCCACAATTATACATTTACTGTCCCTCCAGTAAGCATGGCCATTCAACCGCTCAAAGAGCGCGGCAGTCTCAACAGCAAGAATAAATTTTGCCTTTGTGCGGAACTTAAGTCCCTCAACACGGGAAGGAATTGAGTAGCTTCCCCTTCCAAAAGCCGTGCAGTCAATCTCAATCCTTCTGCCCGTAGTAGGATCTATGTCAATGACAATCAGTTCACCGGCAACCGAGCCATTCTGCTCAGCAGGAATGAAGCCGAGCTGCTCACGGTTCACACTAACCATCGCCTCCATGTCATCCATGATAGCATCTGACTCAGGCTGCTCCTTAAAGGCAGCGGGACCCCATCCGGCCCTGCCAGCTTCTGAGCCGCGCTTTGCAGAGCCTTTGGAAGTGTAGTAGACCTCACGTTTGGAGGCAAAGTCGTCGGTTTCAATTAAGTGTTTGGCAAAAGCCATCATACGCACCGTCTGGGCAAAGGGTTTTATGGTCTGGTAAGAAAGTGTTCGCTTACTTACTTTCTTGCCGATTGCAAAAAAACCCTTGCGTGTTGAGAAGGAGACATTTGAAAGGCTGCGGATCGGTACCCTTAAGGATGGCCGTCTCCCACTCTTTATGTCACCATGGATATCTTTTGCTTGTGTCATCAGCTTTTTCATTGCAGGCGAGCGTGAAAGTTCAGGCTGTACGGTCTCCTTTTTTGTCTTGCTACTGGTGGCTGTGGATCGTTTTGCAGCAGTTTTCTTTGCGGTTTTTCTGGCCATAAGACTCCTCGATTGTTTGCGATTGATTTTCATATAATGTTAAGCATTTTTACATATCCCGGTGGCGTTCCAGTAAGCCGGTCAATTTCTCTACTACCTTCTTCTCTTCCCGTTCCGAGAAACCCAGCAGTTCCCGAAGACCAATGCCGATATGGGGAATGTAGGTTTCAATGTAGTCTTGCTTTCGTTGGAATTCAGCCTCCTTTTTACGCCGTGAGAGAAAAATTTTCAGCTTGCGACCACATTCCTGTAATGCCCGCACAATCTGTTCTTCAATCTCAGGATAGCCTGCAATGGCCTCTTTTGATTCACTGGTAAAGGGAACCCAGACCGAAGCCATATGCACCACGATAGTAAGGGGGCCCAATGGGAGCGCACCGCGTGGCTGTGTCAGGCCATAGTTACGCCATTTGGTCTGCACTACTGACTGATAGGCACAGCAACCCCCCTGCTGATAGAGCAGCGGCACGCGATTGGCAAATCGCAGTACTCGTGCCGGACCGTCTGCCTCCTGTCCTTCCCCACCATAGGCTAGGGCTGCTTCGATAATAAACGGGTTGCCTCGGTAGACCGCCGGGGGGCGTGTAGTAGAGGCATAGAATTCAGCCGGCATGACCGATTCAAGTCCCATCCCAAGCTGTTCCTCGCCGATGGGAGCAACACAGTTGGTGGGTGGATTCATAATCCTGGTGCTGGTTATTCCCTGCATCAGCTTTTCCACGTCATGACGACCTATGCGCGAGGTATAAGCTTTGGATGAAATTTCGGCATTAGTACAAATTTCTTCTGCGACACGCTGCGATACCCGCGAAAATTCGCTCTGCAGAAAGCCGGACACACTTCGCGCCTTGGTATCCTTCAACATTGCCTGGAGTACTCCAAGCTCCACACCATAGGGATGCGGTTTGATTTCACTGGTATGTTCCGGAAATTCACTGTTTGACCGTTCATAGGTAATAGTCTGCCCTCCCGGTTCTTTGTAGACCATCTGTACGTGAGGGTTAGCGATAGCAGTCTGGCGGAGATATTCATCTACCGATTGTTTACCACGAGTGTGCTTGCCTTCCAGTTCAATGCTGACGCGCGTACCGTGCGATACGTCCCAGTCCACCTCCATATCGCTGATGATTTCAGGTTTATTCTTCTTGGTATCAATCTGGAGCTTAAAAAGGTGTGCGGGCTTATTTTTATTCGTACGGCTTACAATTTCGACCGGTTTCCCGGTTGTTAGCATGCCATACATGCCGGCAGCGCTTATCCCGATCCCCTGCTGTCCCCGGCTCATCTTGAGGCGATGAAACTTCGATCCATAGAGAAGTTTTCCGAAGATATTGGGGACCTGGCGCTTAACGATGCCAGGACCGTTATCCTCAATTACTATTCGAAATCGGTCATTTTGAAGCTCCTCAACCTCTATGATTACATCAGGCAGGATTCCTGCCTCCTCACAGGCATCTAATGAATTGTCGACTGCTTCCTTGATTGCGTTTAGCAGTGCCTTGCGCGGATTATCGAAGCCCAGCAGGTGGCGGTTTTTGGCGAAGAATTCAGAAACCGAGATGTCGCGCTGGCGTGCAGCCATGCTCTCGGCAGTTTCTTTGCCGCGTTTCTTAGGCTTTTTTGCCGATTGATCTCTAGTCTTTTCTTCTGTTACAGCTAATTGTATCTGTTTCTTTGCCATGCTTTCTCCAGATTGTATTCTACAGTCAATATGCTTGCTCTCATGTATTTGCAGGGAGTAGAAAATTTTAAAGATAAAGAATTCCAAGAAAACAGAGTAATGGATGCTATCAGTATACTCATTTACCAACATTACACCTTGCAGTATAGGAAAATAGATATTGTGTGTCAAGTGAGAAGATACCACAAAATATAGTGGTATTTGTGCTTAACTAGTTAAGTGTTTATTTTTTGCTGGAGGAGATGATTGATTTGGAAGCGGTTGTAGTCCACAGTCAACGGTCGGCGGCCCACGGATCAAACCAGGGGTCAGGGAACAGTGTATTTTTATTTTGCTTTTAAATGTAAAATAAGCTAAGATTTGAGAATGGGTATGTCACGTAATTGAAGGAGTGGTATAATTTTTTCAAAAGGAGTGAACTATGGAATGGAGAAAAGCATTTTTGCACTTACTCGTAGTAACTGTCCTGATTGTTTTCTTACCCATGCAAGGTGAAGCGAAGACGTTTTCGGAGCGATCTCTGCCAGCAAAAAGTTGCCTGGTGGTTTCATCTGCTTTTGTGAGTGTTCCCTATTTTGTGTCTAAGATGATTTATGCCGTAAATGGGAGTATAGTGGCAGGCGGTATAAATTTTTTTAGTCTGGGATTTGCCCAGGATACAGCTACCACTGTTGGAGCTAAAGCTGTAAATGGGGATTGGATTGTTTTCCCTACGGTGCTTACCAAAGAACGGGATTTAGAGTTTGTCGGAAAGGATGAAAGTGTAGAAGGTTCGACCTTAACGATAAACAAGGACAAAAAGGTTAACTAGTGTGAATGACAAAAGATAATGGATACTAGATGAAAGTTCAATACATAACGATGTGTGATGTGAGATCTGTGATATGGGATAAAAAGATTATTTTCAATCTCAGATCCCATATTTCATATCTTGTATCTCTAGTGTTTCTTCGTGGTTTCATCTTTTCGAATTTAGATATTCGGATTTTGCCTGAACGAGATTTTTAGTTCAGGCACTGGTTATTGCTCATTCACCTTCTCGTCGTCAAAGAAGAATTCATCATATCCTTCGTCTTCTACAAGAGTAAGCTCAAGTCTCTTTGCTTCTTCCATGTAGGAGCCCTCTTTTAATCTCATTTCTCCTAATGGCTTAACCACGATTGCTGCATCCCCTTCTATCGGGCATTTATGCTCACAGAATCCGCATCCATTGCACTTGTTCTCTAGAACAAATGGCCTTCGGAAGCCTTCTACCATCTTAAAAACAATGGCATTGTAGGGACACTGTTCATCACAGATCAGGCATACCTTATCCTGCTCCCATACTAAACATTTTTCCTTGAGTATGACGGCAGTTCCTATCTTTGCATGTTTCTTCTCCTCAAGCTCTAGATCACGTATGGCTTGGGTGGGGCAGACCCTTCCGCAGAGATTACAGGTTTGCTCACACGCTGCAAGCCTTAAGTCCGCTCTCGGTGTCCATAAACCTTCAATGCCAGACTCGAATAGACTGGGCTGAAGGGTGTTGGTAATACAGACCTTCATACATTCCGAGCACCTTATACAGGCATTGAGGAACTCATCCTCGGTGATAGCACCTGGCGGGCGGATGAGATTGTCTCTCCTGCCCCGTTTTAAAGGATCATTAAAGAGAAAAAAACTTGATGTCAGTCCACCGGTGAGTGAGTAAAGAAATCCCCTGCGGGTTATGCCTATCGCTGTGCGTACATCTTCGCGAAAAGGGGAATAGACTGCTTTAAAGGATATTGCCTCTTGAGGACAGATGAGTTTACAGGTTCTGCATTGCAGGCATTCTCTCACTTTCATCTCTCTGGGATCATCTTCAATAGCTCCCATGGAACAGACTTCTTTGCACTTCAGGCAGTCGTTGCATCGATTACTAACTACCCTTTTAAAGACACCAAAACGTGAAAAGAAACTGAGCAGAGCACCCAGCGGGCAAAGATATCTGCACCAGAATCTCGGGGTGATGAGATTAAGTGCTATTATACATAAGAAGATAATCCCGGTAAAAAGACTCATGTAAAAGAAGGGCTGGAAATAGTTGAGGTAGGAGAGCTCGATCCAACCCAGATAATCAGCCAGCGGGCGGAACCAGTCTAATGAAAGATTGGTGAAGAGAATGAGTAAGGGATAGAGCAGGATAGTATAGGTTCTGGTAAGGATAGCTATAGGATCGAAGAGGTAGACAGCATTTGCACCTGTAATAGAAGCAGCAAGTATTCCAATGAGCAGATAAAATTTTAATCTTCTTAATCTTTCTACAAATCGTGGCCTTTTGATGTTGAGAAGTTTATCAAACAGGTCTAACAAAGTTCCCATGGGGCAGATATAACCGCAGAAAAATCTGCCAAAGAGCAAGGTAAGTCCTATCAGTATTACTGCAGGCAGTGCTTTTGCAATCACTGCTCTGGAGGAGAGTACAGTGCCTAGTGCAATCAGGGGATCTGCTCTTAAGAAAAAATCAACAGGTATCCAGGAGGTTAAGGGGTAGCTTGCACGGAAGAATAGATAGGTGAAGAAAAAGAGGAAAAAGAGCTGAATAGTTCTTCTCACACGTTCTCCTTCTTAATTAACAGCTGATCTAGATTGATATTCCCAAGACCCATCCGATGAGCTGCCATAATGTGCTTTACATTTATCGTATCAAATTGCTTATTATACCACTTCGCAATAGTTACTCCGCAGGTGTCAACTGCCACCGGATCAACTCCCGCAATGACGGTATTCAATTTTTCAACTTTTCCTGGCCCTGCAGGTCCTCCAGTTATTAATGCTCTGGTTGCATCAATAATAGTCAGGGCAGGTTTCACGACAGAACTCAAATCAGCAATAGCCTGGTGCAGATCCACTTTGGAATGAAAATATTCTCTATTCCAGATTACACCCATCAGACCCTTCATTCCCAGACTTACCCCTGTTGCGCTATGAGATTTAGCGGTCGGCAGATTGATAAATACATCGCATCTCATAACCTCTTTCATAATTTTGAGGTTTTTAATCACTTTGCCCTGAGGCACACTTACCGATTGATAAAACTTTTCGTCATTTAAAGCAATCACATGAGTCCTTTCAATAGACTGGCAGGACTTTCTTATACCAGACCTCTCCAGACAAAGCTCTGCCTTCTGAAGAGTATGGTCTAAAATGAGCACGTTTTTAGCGCCGGCTTCTATACAGACTTTGGCTACAACAGATACAACTTGAGGACTGGTATTGGCAGCCTCATCTGGAGTTTTAGCAAAGGACATATTGGGTTTAATCACCACCCTCTGTCCTTTTTTAACAAATCGGTTGATACCACCAAGCAGATTAACTGCGTTAAGAACTGCCTTTGCTGGATCACCTGTGACTACTGCCAGATCAACTGAATCAGATGTCTTAGCAGATCCCCACACCTTGCATGTACGAGAAACCAAGGGATAACCCGTAGCGAGTAAAAGTCCTGTTCTGGCTGAAGTCTTTAAAAAATCCCGCCGTGTCCATTCATGTGAGGTGTTGTTTATCTTTGACATAGAAAAACCTTTCTCAGCAGAACCTGTATGAAAAATAAAAAAGCTATCTATAAATAATGGTTCTTTAAAGTTTTGAGTGGGTAACATTGAACATGCTATAATCCTG
>CAZOKO010000034.1:0-23518 GCA_964580455.1 uncultured Thermodesulfobacteriota bacterium
AACGCATACAAGGAAGCGAGACCATTGATGTTGGTAGTCACCTATACATAGCGTCATAAGTAATTGCGCATGTTGGTTATCAAAAAGCCTATTTTATAAGGGTGCAAAGGCGTTTTGATGCGCAGTTATTATTTACGCTGTGTATAGATTGCTCCCAGTGGCGTTTCAATAGCATTTACTCTGCAGCTTTAAAAAATATTTACTGATACACAAGTGATTTTACCGTGCTTGCTCATACACAACAAATGCTCGAAGGAGTAAAGAATTTGAGTTATCAAAGGCTAATCATTGAACTCACTAGCGGGGTATGCCTGGAACACTATCTTCCCTCAGGGACAAAAAAACACTATCACATGCTATTTGTACACGGTAATTTTTGCGGCTCATGGTGCTGGCGTAATCTTTTGACCTACTTTGCATGGAGAGACATCTCATGTTATGCCGTCAATTTTCGGGGGCACTGGATAAGTGAAGGCCATGCGGAACTGGGCAAGGCGGTTACCGAGAATTACGTAAAGGATGTGGAAGATTGCCTCCAGGTAATCGGTTCCGAGGTCATACTGGTTGGTCACAGCATGGGTGGAATTGTAAGTCAGAAGGTGGCTGAAAATAACCGGATCAAAAAACTCATACTCCTTGATAGCGCTCCATGCAAGGAGATTACTGATACATGCTTTCAGGCAAATCCAGAAGTAAGCCAGGTGCTAAAAGACCTTTTCAAGTCTCAACTAGATGGAACGGTGATAATGGAGAAGGATAAGGAAAAGATTAAGAAAATAGTTTTTGAAAAAAATAAGGTTTCAGAGGAAACCCTGGCCCAGACGGTGGCCTATTTGGGGAGGGAGTCAGCCCATGTTCTTAAAAACCACGCCTTTTTAACTGTTGACCCCAAAAAGATAGGTTGCCCTGTCTATGTGATGGGAAGAAAAGGGATGGGAAACAATAATAACCCTGATCTCTGGCATGCCCTGGCTGATTATTACAACGCCGCCGATCGGTTTATCAGCGGAGATATTAGTCATAATATGTTCATGGAAAATGACTGGGAGGAGCATGCCTTACGGCTTGAAAAGTGGATAGAATAGTCGGCATTTAGGGGTCAAAATTAAAGTTAAGTAAAAAGCAGGGGTCTTAATTGGCTCCTGCTTTTCTTTTCACAACACCATATCTAGTGGTTACAATCTGTCTCCTAAAAATCCATACTACTACCATTAGGGTCGTCCGCAAGGATGCAAAAATATTTCTTACCCTTCGTTATTTAGTTCACACTCGCTTATTCCTATCTGAAAAACATTTTAAAGTTCCAGCATGGTAGTGAGGCTAACCTATTTACAATACTCACCATTCAAAAAAACAATTTAAAAATACAGTTCATACTTAAAGAGGGTCATTAGCATATACAAGTGCGGGGCTATGGGGGGTTCAAGACTTCTAAAAGGATATGAATCATCACATTAAGAATAGAAAAAGGGGAATGACAGTAGTCGCATCACTCCCCTGGAAAGAGGTTAATATTGAAGAAATTGTTACGTATCTTAATTATTATTAACGTATGAGCATTGTAATGAAAACTATTCGTCTGTCGTCTGGGGTCGGACCCCGTTTGCCGTTTGCGGGTACTATTGCCTTAATGCTCGATGCCAACCCTAATCTAAGCATAAACGAGATTAAATCTATACTCAAGGAAACTGCTAAACCTTTAGGTCTTTTTCATCCTAATAACACCTATGGATGGGGATGGGTCGATACCTTTGCGGCAGTCAATGCCGTTATCCCTTAAATGAAGATGAAAAGATAAGCTGCTGGTTTTTTGGAACTTGCTCATCAGACCCAATCAGGATTATACCTCATTAAGTAGGAAAAAGGTTAGCAGGTAACTACCAATCTTGGATAATATCCTCTTCTTAACATTTGTAAAGTCTTATCAAAAGTTCCGAGGTATAATATCTACCCAAACAGTATATCTTGTTATGGCTTTTATCTTGACACCCTACTAATCTGACTACTTTTTAAGAATTAATTTCTTTTTCTTTCCCTCCTTCTTCTCTTTCTTTTTTTTCTTCTTTTCTATTTTATACAGCTCATACTTGTAATTTTTTTCTTTAAAAGACATGATACGTTCATAGTCAAATTTTTCCAGGATATTTGTGCAGAATGAATTTTGCAGTTTATCTGGCACATTACACCAGAAGTTGTAATGAAAATAGATGCCCCCTTTATAACGGTAAAAGAACCTGTTAAAATGGCTCCTCTGCTCGGTAACAAGAGACGCCTGAGCAGCACTTTTACCCCAGAAAAGAAACATGTTAGGATTATGGGTAAGGATAACAGAATCATCCGGAAGTGCTTTAGCCATCTCTTTAGCAAATTTATGATCAGCCCTTGCCCCCCATGCTTCCTGGGTAATTGCCCTCACAAAAGGGAGAAAGGGAAGGAAAGAAAAGATTATAATTACAGCCATGATATAATTTATATATTTAAGCTTAAACCTCTGACGCAATATGCGTTCTAGTGATGCTGCTCCGTTTCCTGCTAAAACAGCAATGGGGATAGAAGATAAGAGACAAAATCTTACGTCTGCTCCATAGTTATAACTACCAGCGTAGAAGAAAATAAATATCCCCCAGAACAACAAGAACCAGAGCAGTACCACTAACTTCTCTTTCCAGATGAAAGCACCTGCTTCCCCCTCTTCTTTTCCCTGTTTCAGGGCTATTCCTAATATAAAAAGGATAGTAAAAAAAGCAGGGAACCTTATATTCTTCAGGTAAAAAAGGGCATTAACTTTAAAATTCCCCTTAAAATAATCGAAAGAAAATTTTGGACCTGAACTCCCCCAGCCCACATTTTTAACTGCATAGAGATGAACAAGATGAGGTATAATCAGAATAAAGAAGATTGAGAGGAAAAGATAAAATTCTCCTCTTTTAAATTCATCCCTGCACCAGAATAGAATTACTACTCCGGTAACTGCCAATAACATAATCAATTCCGGCCTGAACTGCACAGCAAAAGCTGTAACGACTGCTACCAAAAAGAGCGATTTAGTCTCTCTGCTCCTGACATAAATAAGTGCACATAGAAGTGCCAGCCCGGGGAAAAGGGCAGCGCTTGGTTCCACTGCAGTGGTATTTGACCACATCATAAATTCTGGTGTCAGGGCAAAAATCAAAGCTGCATAGATCCCAGCGATGGAACTCTTAAACAGCAAATATCCTATGAAAAAGGCTGTTAAAATAGATAAGCCATAGACAAGATTATTGGTGAGAAAGGCAGCAAGCTCATGGACACCAAACAAACGAAATACAACGCTTAAAATGTAGGGCCAGCCATTAGGTTCTTTGTTGTATTCCATCCGGTCGCATCGATACTCTCCATATTCATTTCTTCCTTCATTACACATTGCTGCACGGCCTATAAATCTCTTCCAGAGATTTATTATGCTTTCTCCATAATCCTCTCCTGGGTGAGTGCCAGAACTTTTTAAATATGCTATATTCTGACCGATATTCTGATAGATATTCTCATCATAAAAGATTCTATGCTCCCTGGGCACAACAAACATGGTAATTATCATACCAATGAGAAAGATTGCACCCAGTAAAATCCAGATTCTTTTCGAAACACCTTTAAAAACCCTCCGGAAGACCCCGATGTTAATCCCGATAGCCACTATTATCAGAAAAAAACATATCTCTAAAAATAATGGGGATATGGTTTGCAGCTGTTCTCTCAGTTTCCAGGAATTATAAGAAGCTGTCCACCAGAACAGGACTATAGATCCAATTATAAAAAGCACTCCACTGGTTAAAAAAAGAATTCCCTGAGTATTATTTCTCAGTTTACTCTGTGGTTTCGTGTTTTCATTTCTTTTCATTTTACCCCCCTCACCAAATAATTTCCAATTACCAGGTAGTCATTCTTTGTCCTCTTAAGTGTATCTATAGCATCCTGAGGAGAACACACCAGAGGCTCGCCATGAATATTGAAACTGGTATTCAGTATAACTCCCCTGCCAGTCATTTTTTTTATATTGCTCAGAAGCTTACCATATCGAGATTCATTGCCTTCAATAATCTGTGGTCTGCAACTTCCATCAACACTTATTACACCCTCAACCTCATCCCTCTTATCATCCTTCACCATAAATCCCATAGTCATAAAGCGATTTGGTTTATCATATTCTTCAAGGTAGAATTGCGCATCCTCTTCCAGCATAGTCGGACAGAAAGGCTGATACCAGACTCTCATCTTCAACCTTAAATTCAGAAGATCCCTGATTCTTCTGGAATTGGGCAATGCTATAATACTTCTATGCCCTAATGCACGGGGACCATATTCCATCCTTCCCTGAAACCAGAAGAGAATATACCCTTTAGAGATGAGTCTGGCTGCCTCTTCTTCAATATTCTCGTGATAGCCATACTCAAGTCCACTGGCATCAAGGGTTGATTTAATCTGTTCCTCAGAATAGCCCATTCCTAAAAATACATCATCTAAATTATAAGAGCATATTTTATTTAATTCATAGTTGACTGAAAGACCAGCACCTAAAGCCAGCCCTCCATCTCCCATATGAGGGAAGACAAAACACCCCTCTACCTCAGGAAGTGTACGGATAAGCATATTTACCTTAATATTTGAAAAAACACCTCCGGCAAATGCTACCCTTTTAAGCCCTGTTGCTGACAGGCCATTTTTAACCAACTCTAAAATCTTTACCTCCAATGTCCTCTGAGCCATATAGGCAAACTGTTCCGAAGGATACCTCCACAATATTTTCTTAAGCTCATCGTACATTTTAAGTGTAGAATATTTGCACTCCACCCTTAGACCACTTATCTTGATAAAATCGAGCAATGGATTCTCATCGTCGGGTATCGGATAAGCGTAGTTTGCCAGTGCCATTACTTTTCCTTCATCTTCCAATTCCCTCATGTTCATCAGATTAGTAACGTGCTCAAAAAAGATGCCTAGAGAATTTCTGCCTAAAACTACAGCTTTCCTTGAAAGCTCCCCTCCTGAAAATGTGCTTATAGTTCCCGATAAAGCATCTCCAATACCATCGATAGTGATTACCAGACAATCATCAAAACCGCTGCAAAAAGCTGCAGCAGTAGCATGGCAAAGATGATGGTCAACCATGTGAACCTGGTAATTGTTAAATCCCAATCTATCTAAAGACTTTCTGACACACATCTCACTCAGGCGTTCGGTTAAAAGGCTGGGCCCGTATTCTGTCAATTTATATTTTGCCCTTTTCTTTAAATTGCTGATACCACCCGGCATCTTCTTCCTTCTCCTGATAAGATAATATTCTTCCTTGGTATAAGGGAAAATCCTGGCCAGGGTTTTAGAAAAATCATAGGTAGAAACACCTATCTGCTTGATCTCATCAGGAGTTAGTTTTATATAGTTCAAACACTCCTTAATTGATCGTTCAGGAAAATTAATCTCAAGTTTCCTTCGAGTTAACCTCTCTTCGTTTATGGCAAATAAAATCTGATTATCTTTTATAATCGCCGCACCAGAATCATGCCCATCCCATATGCTTAAGATATACATACAAATCCCCCAAGATTTTTAAATTACAAGTTCCAATCACCAAATACCAAATAAATTCCAAATTTCAAAACACAAACTAAAAAATCAAATATTTATCTCGATTTTTCTTCTATTGCACTAAAGATTTTTTTAAGCTGAGTTGATTCATCAATCAGCGTTTCTCTTTTTCCATCTGCTCCTTCATTATCCACCTCAATAAGTTTCAACCAATAGATGGTTTCTTTTGCTTCTTTACGGCATATCTTTATCCTCATCCTAAAATCCTTTTTGCTCAATGCTTCATTTGCTTCAATATAATTTGCTCCTACTGAACCTGAAGATCGCACAACCTGTTTGGCTATTTCGTTGTTCGCCAAGGTCCGTGGTATGGCATTTATAAACTTGATTACATCCTTTGTAAACCTCAATGTCCGTTCTTCCAAATCGTACTGTTTTGAATTTCCAATTTTGGTCATTTGAATTTATTTGGAATTTGTTTTTTTGTGATTTGGTATTTTACAAATGTATCTTGTCATTTACTCAACCATCCCCAAAAATCCCTGGCAGAGCTAAAAAGTTTCTTTACATCTTTCCAATTAACCAGCTTGAGAGTCCTTACGCCTCTGCACAGGTTAAAATAAAACTTTCTATATGCAAGGGCTCGATAACTGTCAACCACCTTAGAAGATACCGTAGGAAGTTCCATTAATGCAGAATCCTGATTGTAGTGACCAAAGTCAGAATCCTCAATCCAGCCTTCATTTAAGGCTCTCTCATAAAGCCTGCTTCCAGGGAAAGGAACTGCACAGTAGAACTGTGCCAGATCAAGCCCTAACTTCTTTGAATAATTTATAGTTTGTTTCATTGATTCCTCCGTCTCACCGGGAAGTCCCAAAATAAAATGACCTACGGTCTTGATGCCCGCCTCTTTAGCCCAGGCTACAGCTTCATAAGCCTGCTCTACTTTGATTCCTTTATCTACCTCATCCAGAATCTTTTGACTCCCCGATTCAACCCCATAACTTATCATCCAGCAACCTGCTTTTGCCATCAGTTTTAAAAGAGGGGCATCAACTGTATCAATTCTACTGTTAGAAGTCCATGAAATACTAATCCCTCTTTCAACAATTGCCGAGCAGAGTTCACGTATATACTCTTTATCTACTACAAAGGTCTCTGCCCAAAAGAAAAAGTCACTTACCTCAAACCGCTCAATATCAAATTCAATCTCCTTTAACACACTTTCAACTGACCTTTTCCTCAACCTTTTGCCATAATACGTTTGGCAGGTACAGAAACTGCAATTAAATGGGCATCCTCTCAAGGGAGAAATCATCAGGTATCGTTTCCCCTTCAGGGGCAAGCGATAGCAATCCAGGTTTATCAGATGCCAGGCTGGTAGTGGCAGTTTGTCTAATTTTCCGATAAATGGTCTTTCAGGATTAGCAATAATTTCTCCTGCATCATTTCTAAAGGTTATACCAGCAACATCCTTGACATCTCCATTTCCCTGTAAAGATTTAATTAATTCACTTATCGTCAGTTCCGGCTCATTTCTTATAATAAAATCAATCTCTGGGAAATTATCCATACATTGTTTATTTAACACAGTCACATGGGTTCCGAAGACTGCAGTGAAAATCTTAACATCACACCTCTTAACAAAAGAAGCCAGTTCTAAATCACTCTTTATAGAAGGAGTCCCCGTACTCCATATAACCACCTGAGGCGAAAATTTATTAATCAGCCGCTCTAACTCTTCCCACTTTACCCCCTGAGCGGCGCAATCCACTATCTTTACCATATGACCATCTTCTTCCAAAACAGCGCCAATGGTAGCAAGTGAAATGGGCGGCCATAAGGTAGCCCACACCCCCTGCTCCTGGGTACAGCGACCTTCCCTGATAAATTTCTTGTCATCTTTAGTTGGGGGATTAAGGAGTAATATTCTCATGCAAGCAGACCGGTTATATTTTTAACATTCAATTATTAACAAGGATTTTGCAGTTAACCAGATAGAATTCCTTTTTAAAGGTATTATTTGTGATTAAAACATAAAAAGTTGTTATGGAAACATCAGACATCTAATAAATATTCCGACTATTTCGGAATATGATAAATTGTAAGATCTCTATTCCTGTACTCATCTTTTTCTCCTGGTATGGATATCAATCTTATCCAATTCTCAGGAATATGCCATATTAATTCAAGATTAAGCCTATTGACTTTACTCAACAAGAAATTAGTAACTATATGATTTTAATGGATAATATTCAAAACATGTTTAGTATGGTTATAGAAGAACAGTTTTCCTTTAAAATAGATGACTTAAGGGTTTATCTTGTTGAGTTATGTCATTAAGCATTATTCAAGATAATTCTTTTCAAAGAAATAAGCTACTATCCCTGATCCTCTAGCACCTCCTATGATAACATAAGAATCCTTAGCATATTTTTTGTCGAGACTATCAGCCAGCATATCAATGTTTCTCAAATTCCTAAATTTAAATCCCGAATAGAAATAGATTTGTTCCATTCCTAACCAATCCACATAAACTTTTTTGGGAGATTTATTCTCAATATATTTCGTTGCTTCTCGCAAATCTCTGGTATGATCAGTAAAATATTCATGAGCAAAACTGACACATTTATATGAACTAAAAGATAATACTAGAACTAAAATAACCGAGGCAGTCCTCTTAAAAGGCAATTTCACATGAGCCAGCATGAGGGATAAAAGAATAACACTTGGTGCAATCAAAAGAGTAAGATAACGGGATTGCTTTTCAATCAAGCTATATTTAATCAGGGGATTTAAACCCAATGTGATCTGGAGCGGACCGAACTCTAAAAAAAGGGATATCAACATAAACCAACAGATAATATAACCGCTATTATTTACTTTTTTAAAGAGCATATAGAAAAACGAAATGAATATTGGATAGTAGAAAATACCAAAGTAACTCAGCCCACTCCTGTAATGATAGACGTCCAACAAATTCTTCAAATGGTTAAACAAAGAACCCTTTAGATACTCTATCACGATAAATCCCAAATCAAGTGAGTTTGTGTTTAGTATCCATTCCGATGTATATTTGAATTTATATACTTTAGGTATAAGGTGCAATCTTAAAAAGAAATAGTCTGTTAAAAATTGATAGTATGATCCTTCAAGGATTACTACCAGCAACAGTCCCAAGATAATAAACAGGCACTTGTTTGGGAAAGATCTTTCTTTTATCCAATGGATGATAATCCACACAACCATAAAAAGTATTGATATAAGCGCTGTTGACTTTACCAGATATCCCATTCCGATAACTATTCCAGCCATAAACATGTAAATGCCCTTACTCCCTTTTATCCCTTTTAAAAACATGTAAATTCCAAGTGTCATAAAGAAAGACACAGGGACATCAGGTGTAATTCTTGTTGCGTAGATAACGTCCAATGGCATAATTGCAAGAATAAATCCGGATAACAGCCCTACCCGGTAATTGAATAAGAGTGTCCCAATCCTATAGATTATATATATATGCAACAAAGAACATACTATGGAAAACAAAGAAGCAGAATAATCATTAACACCAAAAATATTGAACGATAGGACGTTCAGGTAATTAAAAAGCAAACGTGATGGAAAAACATAAACAGGATTAACCGTCTCATCTTTTAAAACCATTTGTTTTTGTGTATTGTGATCACAAAAACCACTCTTAATAATCTGTTTTGCAATATTAATATAGATACCATCATCTTGTGGATCACCCCCCGCAAATCCTATAAAGAAGTATATCCGTACCAAAAGTGCAAAGAGCACTATCAAGAGAATCAAGAACGAAGGTGTTAGCAATCTATTCTTTACTGCTTTATAAAACATCTTCAGGATCAATCATTGAGTTTAGATTTAACAGAAGACCTATTCTTCAATATTTGCCTTAAGGTATATCTTCTCATCTTCTTTTCTTTGCCAATGGTTTATGTTTTTCCTTTTCAATAATCTTGTAGATGATCAGGTTTTTCTCTCTCCATACCTCATCTTTTCCTTTCACTTCACCAATCTTAATCCAGTTTCTTTTAGGAGGTGTTAACCTTAATAATTTTGTTGTATATCCAGGATACATATCAGGTCTCCTGGCACCTCCCATAATGACGAGTGAATCTTTGAGGAATCTAATATTATCACGCTCAAAACTCCTGATTATCTTTTTATCGTTGTATAGCTTACTATAAAACAAAAGCACTTTTTTTATCTCCCAATCTGTAATCACCTGTCTGTACGGCATATTCTTAATCAAGTTGTAAGCCTCTCTTCCATCCGCCAGACAATCGTTATAGAAATAGCTTTTTCGATAAGCCTGATGGAGCGAGGTTACAAACAATCCTATAATGATAAGCAACGAAATAATTTTAGTTAACATTCTACCTTCAAGCAACCTTCTCAGAAAATAGGCAACTATAAGTAATGCAGGGATACTGATAATTGATAGGAATCTGACTAGTCGATGAATTGGCTGGTAGTAAGGTGAAATTCTTAAAGGGGAAAATTCCATCATCAGAAATAAATAGGCAAACCATAAGAGAGGAATTACTACTTTCCTTTCTCGCTTATACAAGAAAAAAACTATTGCCAGTAAAAAAACCGGATAAAAGAATCCGTAAGGATAAAATGTGTAGCCTGGATGACCCTCTTTTGTAATGCATAACATTAATTCAGGATAGTATAGTAACGCATTTTTTAAATACCCGGCAGTATTAATAAAACCAGACGGGTTATATTCTTTATTGAAATTCATCTCTGCATGAATATGTGCTAAAAAATCACCTGTTTTCATATAATATGCAATTGCAAAAATCGATTGAACTATCAACCAGGAAACCAGGAAAAAGACAACCCCAAGTTTAGATTCCTTTCTCTTCCATCCACTATAAAGAGCTATCAAAATGAACAACCCTATTACAGGCAAAGAGTTAATTTTTACCCCAACTAAGACACCCAGAATAAACCCAGACAGGACAAGAAAGACTATGTGTTTTTTCCCATCCCTCTCAAGGCCTTTTAAAAACAGGAGCATTGATAAAGCTATTAACATACTCAGCATAATATCATTGCTCATAGTAGTAGCATGAACCAGATTTAAAGGGAAGATAGTCAGTAGGAAAGCGGCTATTAACCCTGTCTTTCGGTCAAACAACCGTTTTCCTAATTTATAGATAAGACAAATTGAAATGAGGGAAGATAAAAGGATAGGAAGTATAAAATTGAACTCGGACCATCCTAAATATTTGAGCGGTACCGCTGTAGAAAAGAGCAGTATAGGTCGGAATGCAAAGACACATGTTTTACAGAGTGAGGGATAATAACCTTTAATAATTGTGTAGGCACAGTCTGCATAGTTAGGGTCATCCCCCAATACAAAACCGGCAAAAAAAAATAATCTTATGAACAGTGCAAAAAACAGAATATAGGTTATGTTGATCCACTTAGTATTCATTTATTAGAAAAACAGGTATTTTACCAAGGTATAGACATATCTGAACCAGACTTTTTTGAGACTAATCTTAGAATATCCCTTTTTTCTTTCATACTCATGACTGGGGACTTCAGCCATCCTGAAACCTTTTTTCAAAGTCTTCATGATCATTTCTTGTTCAATGGTAGTAATATCTTCTTCAAGCCCCAACTGCTTAATGACATCGGTTTTGATGGCACGAAAGCCATTCTGGCTTTCACTAAGCTTTACTTTAAACCTCCAGTTGATGCAAGCTGTTATGAAGGAACTTCCCATCAAACGAAAACACTCATCAAAACCACCATGAAGCTCACTGGACCCTCCAATCAGGCGAGATCCGGAAACATGGTCTGCTTCACCCTTCAAGATGGGTTCCACCAGTTTAGGTATATCCTTTGGATCGTGAGAGCCATCAGCATCAATGAAGACAATAATATCACTACTAACAAAATGGGTGGAATGTCGGATCGCCTCTCCCTTCCCCTTTTTATTATCCAGGATAACCTTCACTCCCAGGTTTTCAGCAACTTCCCTCGTTCTATCCTGAGAATGGCCATCGACCACTATAATCTCATCACCATAAGGTTTACACCCCTCGATAATTTCAGCTACTGTTTCTTCTTCATTGAGTGTTGGTATTATGATGGATAATTTTTGTTTTGCTTGATTCATGAATTTCTCCCCCGATTATTTTAACTTAGTGGCCGGTTAAGATACTGGATTAGACAATTGCGGATTTTGAAATTAAGATCCAAAATTTAAAACCAGGAAATTAAGAAACTGAGAAAGTGACTTTATGAATTCAGGATGCTGGAACTTTATGTATAAATCAACGTTATATATTATCTAGAATCGAGTATCCAATATCGTTTTGATAAACACATCACCTCCTATGTTCACTGAATGATTTTACTCGACTAAGAAAAACAGATAAACAACTACTAATAATACTAAACAAAATTTAAAAATAAGTAAAGTTCATAATTGGATAAGTCGATACTATTTTTGAAACATGCTCTATTAAAGTGAATATATAAATCCCCCCTTCTCCCCTTTTCCTGAGAGGCTGTGTCACAATAGAAAATGGTAGCCGTAAGATTTAGCTTGCTTTTAGAAAATGTAATGATTTCTATATGTTTCACAGCCTAAAGGCTGCGGCTACCACAAAAACACATAATTAAGACACATTTTCCAAGGAGGGAGATTTATTATATCTTGACCCTTATATGAAAGTAATGTTATATTTATATTCAGAAGCAGGAGCATTACATGCTCACACTAGAATAATTCTTAATCTGAGGTGGAAACTCTATGGTTTATAGTGAAGGGAAGGAACCTGTCGAAATACCCGAAACCTTACCTCTTCTTCCAGTAAGGGACATCGTTATTTTCAATCATATGTTCTTGCCTTTATACGTTGGCAGAGAATCATCTATCAATGCTGTCGATGAATCTCTGGATAAAGATCGTTTGATTTTTCTCGTTACTCAAAAAGATCCTAATGATGATAGCCCAAAACCTGATGATATATATTCTGTGGGAACTGTGGCTATGATTATGAAAAAATTCAAACTTCCCGATGGAAGGGTTAAGATCCTTGTACAGGGTCTGCTTAAATCCAGAATCAAAGAATATCTAAAACATGAACCCTGCTTTCAGGTCAGGATAGAACAAATTCCAGATCCCGTTGTTACAGACATTTCTTCAGAATCTGAAGCACTTATGCGAAATGTTAAAGAACAGTGCGAAAAGATTCTATCCCTCAAAGGACTTATTTCTACAGAGGTTATCGAAATTCTGGACAGTGTCAATGAACCCGGCAGACTTGCTGACCTCGTTGCCTCTAACTTAAGATTAAAGATCTCAGAATCCCAACAGCTCCTGGAAACAATTAATCCCTTTGAAAGGCTTGAAAAAATCAACGAACACCTTTCTAAAGAGCTTGAAGTTTCCACCATGCAAGCAAAAATCCAGTCTCAAGCCAAAGAAGAGATGACCAAGACTCAAAGGGAATACTTTTTAAGAGAGCAGCTAAAAGCCATCAAAGCTGAGCTGGGTGATATTGATGAAAAAACTGCTGAGATCAGTGACTTTTCTCAAAAAATAAAGGAGGCCAAGATGCCTCCCGATATTGAAAAGGAAGCAAGAAAACAGTTGGGAAGACTGGAACAAATGCATACAGATGCGGCGGAAGCCTCTATCGTCAGAACCTATTTAGACTGGCTGGTGGAAATCCCCTGGAGTAAAAGTACAAAGGATAACCTTGACATCAAAAAAGCAAAAAAGGTCCTGGATGAAGACCACTACAATCTAGAAAAGGTAAAAGAGAGGATATTAGAATACCTTGCAGTAAGAAAGCTGAAGAAAAAGATGAAAGGTCCTATCCTCTGTTTTGTTGGTCCTCCTGGAGTTGGTAAAACCTCGCTGGGTAAATCAATTGCACGGGCTTTGGGAAGAAAATTTAACAGAATTTCCCTGGGGGGCATCCGTGACGAGGCCGAAATAAGAGGACATCGCAGAACATATATAGGAGCCCTGCCGGGCAGAATCATTCAAGGAATAAAACAGGCAGGCAGTAACAATCCCGTTTTTATGATGGACGAAATAGATAAAGTGGGTGCTGATTTTAGGGGAGATCCTTCAGCCGCACTCCTGGAAGTGCTTGATCCAGAACAAAATTACTCTTTCAGTGATCACTACCTCAATCTTCCCTTTGACCTTTCTAATGTTATCTTTATTACTACAGCCAATCTAGTCGATCCCATACTATCTGCTCTGAAAGATCGCATGGAGATTATCAACATTTCAGGATACACTGATGAAGAAAAAATGATGATTGCCAAAAAATTCTTGATTCCCAGACAGCTTGAAGAAAATGGTATTACTAAGGAAAATGCGAAGATTTCTGACAAAGCTATTCTTATGACCACTTCCCACTATACTCAGGAATCAGGCTTAAGAAATCTGGAAAGGGAAATTGCTAACATTTTCAGAAAAGTTGCAAGAAGTATAGCAGAAAATAAACACAAACATCATCGGGTAACTCCGGATAATCTCCACAAATACTTAGGTGTACCTAAATACCTGCCTGAAGTAGAACAGGAAACAAGTCAAGTCGGAGTTGCAACCGGGCTGGCCTGGACCCAGGCAGGTGGAGAAGTTCTCTATGTAGAAGCCTCAACCATGAAAGGCAAAGGAAATCTCACCTTAACAGGTCATTTAGGTGATGTTATGAAGGAATCAGCACAGGCAGCTTTAAGTTACACCCGTTCTAGAGCAAAGGAACTACACATCAATCCTGACTTCTATGAGAATTATGATCTTCATATTCACGTGCCAGCTGGTGCTATCCCTAAAGATGGACCATCAGCAGGTGTTACCATGGCTACAGCAGTAGTCTCCGCATTAACCAAAACACCTGTAAAAAAAGACGTGGCAATGACAGGAGAAATCACACTGAGGGGGAGAATCCTCCCTGTTGGGGGTTTGAAAGAAAAGTCCCTGGGAGCTATACGGGCAAAGATAAAAACCATTATCATTCCAGATAGAAATAAAAAGGACTTAGAAGAAATACCTCAAAGTATCAAAAAGAAACTGAATTATGTGTTTGCCCGTACTATGGACGATGTCCTCCAGAATACTTTGCTAAATGGTAAAAGAGAAAAAACTATAAAAAAGAAGAAATAGGTGGACATCAAAGAAATAGGCGAATCCGGACTTATTCAAAGGATTGCCGATAATTACCGATCATCTCATCCTGCTATTATCTGTGGCATAGGCGAAGATGCCGCGGCGCTGAAAATATCTGAGAAAAACATACTTCTCACAACCTGCGACCTGCTGGTTGAAGATATCCATTTTAATCTTAGCCTAACCAACAGCTATCACCTTGGCAGAAAATCACTGGCAGTTAACTTAAGCGACATCGCCGCTATGGGAGGTATCCCCCGTTTTTTTCTAGTCTCTCTGGCAATACCAACTTATATCTCCGTAGAATTCATTGACGATCTCTATCGCGGCATTATGGAGCTGGCGGATGAGTTTAACACTAAGCTTGTTGGAGGGGACACAAACGCCTCACTTGATAAACTGATAATTGATATCACTCTGCTTGGCGAAGCAAATCCTGACCACCTTCTCAAACGCAGTGGGGCGCAAGCGGGCGATTCCATCTTCGCAACAGGTACATTAGGAGATTCTGCTCTTGGTTTTTCTATTTTAAAAAGGGGTCATCAATCGAACAGTACTTCACCTTTTAATAAACTAACATTAAGACATATATCCCCTCACCCAAGAATCAAAGAAGGAAAAGCTATAGCAGAAAACCATCTGGCTTCTGCCATGATTGACATCAGTGATGGACTCCTTACAGACTTAAAACAAATTCTCACCTTAAGCAAGGTGGGGGCAACTATCTTCATATCCCAACTTCCCCTCTCAAATGATTTTAAACAATTCCAGGTCCAGCATAAACATAATAAAATAGATTTCGCTTTAAATGGTGGGGAAGACTATGAACTCCTTTTTACTTCCCCTCAAACCAAAGAGAATGATCTCTTTAGATTAAGTCAAAAACTTAAAGTCCCCATAACCAAGATTGGAGAGATTAATTCTTCTGAAAAACTTATCGTCCTAGATGAAAATCAGACACCATACACTATAGATGATCAAGGATATGACCACTTTTTTTCTACTAACAAACCATAATCACATCAAACCTTGGAACTCATAATTTTAGTTAAAATCATTCTTATCTTTACACTCCTCTGCTTTTCTGCCTTTTTCTCCGGCTCAGAAACTGCCCTTTTTTCATTGGGCTCTGTCAAACTCTTCCAGCTTAAGGAATCCAACCATCCTAAAGCTTCTCTCATTCAAGAACTCATAGAAAAACCCCGTCGGCTCCTCATCTCTATCCTGGTGGGAAACGAATGTATCAACATCACTGCCTCAGCACTGGCAGCCTCCATTTGCATCTCCCTTGCCGGTACTCAAGGAAAGTGGTTAGCAATTGCTATTATGACTCCTCTTATCCTCGTTTTTGGGGAGGTCATTCCTAAAACTATTGCTGTCTCTTACAGCGAAAAAACTTCCCTGTTGGTTGCAAAACCGATAAGTATATTTGCCCGCATTATTTTCCCCATCAGATGGATCATCAGAATCGTAGTAGATAGATTAACTTCTCTCCTGGGCAAGCAGGAAGAAAAAGAGGAAAGCATCTTTTTTGAAGAAGAGTTTAAAGAGCTTGTTGATGTCGGACATAAGGAGGGTATTATTGAAAAGGAAGAGCGTGAAATGATACACAAAATCCTTAAGTTTGGTGATACTATAGTATCTTCCATTATGACTCCCCGCTCAGATATGTTTTCCCTGCCATATGATTCAGACATAGACCACATTATTAGAGAAATAAATGAAAATCATTTTTCACGCATACCCATTTACAAACAGGAGAAAAACAACATCATCGGCGTACTGAATGCCAAAGATCTTCTCACCCTGAGAAATAAACAGGGCTCAACTATCATCAGCACCATCCGAAAACCCTACTTTGTACCCAAAGGTAAAAAGATACAAGAAGTGCTAAATGAATTTCAGGATAAAAAGATACACCTGGCATTGGTGGTCAACGAATATGGAAGTGTTATAGGACTGGTTACCATGGAAGACCTGCTGGAAGAGCTGTTTGGTGAAATCTATGACGAATTTGATGATGAACTGAAAGAGGAAGAGACACTAGTTTAAACTTCGCTTAAGCAATTGGACTTAGTCGTGGGCTCTCGAACTAATAATGGGTTTTAATAAATGTTGCGGGTTACGTGTTTAAATCATGTAACCATTAAGAATCCATACCCGTAACACGCAACGTAAATACCTCTAATTTAGATAAGTTGTAGAAATAACGAGACGAAAATATGAATATCTCATTTTACATGATCATCTTTTTCCTATGCCTTACTTTAGAGGCCTTTTTCTCAGGATCAGAAATAGCCCTCATAGCAGCCAATCCCAAAAAGATTAGGAAATCACCTGGTGTTCCACCATCAAGAATAAAGATGACTTTAAAATTACTTAAGAACCGCGAAAGGCTGCTGGCTACTACTCTTTGCGGTACCAATCTCTCTGTGATAACAAATACTATTTTAATCACTTCTCTCTTTATCTCTTTTCTTCATGAAAAGGGAGAAATTTACTCCATCCTCATCCTCTCTCCCCTCTTGCTCATTTTCGGAGAAATCATTCCCAAGACCCTTTTTCAACAACGCGCTAATACGATTGCCCCATGGGTATCCTACCCTGTCTGGCTGGCCTCTTATCTCTTTTATCCTCTGGTCATCTTCATGACAAAATTAACTCATATCATCTTTTTCCTTGCCGGTGCCAAAAAATCTAAAGAAACATTGTTTGTTACCCGTGAAGAGCTAAGACTCATTCTCAAGATGAGCAAAAAGGGGAGCGATTTAACCACAGGAGAAGTTAACATGATCAACCGACTCTTTGACTTCTCTCATACTACCGTCAAAGAAGCGATGATCCCTCTCATTGAAATATCTGCCGTTGAAGATAAGTATACCATTGAAGAGACTATTGCAATTATTTCAAAAAAGGGTTATTCTCGACTTCCTGTCTATCATGAAAGAATTGATAACATTATCGGTGTTATAAACAGCTTTGACCTGCTAAATACTGCTAATGACCAGTCTATCAAACCTTTTATCCGTACTGTACTTTATGTACCTGAATCTAAACCTGTTGATGAGCTGCTGGTTGAAATGCAAAAAAAGGGAAACCACCTGGCAATCGTAGTTGATGAATATGGTGGAACTATGGGCATTATTACCATAGAAGATATACTTGAAGAGATCGTAGGGGAAATCAAAGATGAATATGATATTGACCGAAGATTATACCTCAAAACCGGATGGAATAAATATCTCATTAATGCTCGCATGGAAATAGATCAAATCCATGAACTTCTCCATCTGTCACTACCTGATGGAGATTTTGAAACTCTTGGAGGATTTCTGCTGGAAAAGTTTGGTCATATCCCAAAGCCAGGAGAAATCACAAAACACCAAAATCTCACTTTTACTATCGTGAGCGCTGATGAGCGTTCTATCGGCGAAGTGAGAATTAAAGTTGGGAAATCCAAAATAACACTCAAGCGTTCTGATGAGGAGCATCATGAATCCTGATAAATTAAAACAATTGCTGGAAAGTGTAAAAAGAGGAGAACTATCTATTGATAAAGCTTTAAAAAAGTTAAAGACCTTACCTTTTGAAGATATCGACTTTGCAACATTAGACCACCATCGATCTTTACGCAAAGGATTTCCTGAAGTAATCTGGGGGGAAGGAAAAACATCTTCCCAAATTACTACGATCGTTAAAAAGATGCTTAAAAAAAACCATCCCATTTTAGTTACCCGGGTTGATAAACGCAAGGCAGCCTACATCAAGAAATACATCCCCAAAATATCCTACCATTCTGCATCCCGCACCCTGACTTTAACTACCGGTAAAATCCCTGAGAAGGGAAAGGGAACAATCCTGGTAGTCTCAGCAGGAACCTCCGACATTCCTGTTGCAGAAGAGGCACTTATTACCGCTTCCATCATGGGTAATAAAGTTGACCATTTCTATGATGTAGGAGTTGCTGGAATTCACCGCCTGGTGGGAAAAGAAGAAAAACTGATTTCTGCCTCTGTCCTGATTGTAGTAGCCGGGATGGAAGGAGCATTGCCCAGCGTAATCGGGGGATTAGTAGATAAGCCGATAATCGCAGTACCTACCAGCACCGGTTATGGCACCGGATTCGGGGGGATTGCGGCATTGCTCTCCATGCTCAATTCCTGCGCTTCAGGAATATCTGTAGTAAATATTGACAATGGCTTTGGGGCAGGGTATATTGCAAGCCTCATTAACAGAGTCTAGTATATACCCATGAAGATTGCCTATCTTGACTGTTTCTCCGGTATCAGTGGTGATATGTTTCTCGGTGCCCTGCTTGATTGTGGCCTTCCCCGTAAGCTACTCAAGCAGGAACTTGAGGGTTTATCCCTTGGTTCCTATAAAATAAAAATTACTTCCGAACAAAGGATGCATATCACTGGCGGTAGGGTTGAGGTAACTTTACCCCAAAAAGGTCACCAGCATCGAAACTTTGCAGAGATTAAGAGAATAATAACTGAAAGTCACCTCAATCAACGGGTGAAGGAATTAAGCATCAAAGCCTTTCAGAAACTGGCCAGCGCCGAATCCAGAATCCATCGCAAGAAGGTCTCAGAGGTTTGCTTCCACGAAGTAGGTGCAATAGATTCCATCATCGACATTGTGGGAACGGCTATCGGGATTGATTACCTCAAACTGGAAGAAGTGTATGCCTCTTCCATTCATCTCGGTTCAGGCTTCACTACCTGCCAACATGGTGTTCTCCCCCTGCCAGCACCCGCTACTATTGAACTATTAAAGGGTGTGCCTGTTTGTGGGACTTCAGTTAAAACTGAACTTGTTACACCTACTGGGGCAGCGCTTCTTACCAGCTTAACTAAACACTATGGACCTGTGCCACCTATGAAGATAACAAAGGTAGGCTATGGTGTTGGCCACAAACAACTCAAGGACAGGCCAAACATGCTTCGTCTGGTAATAGGAAAGGGGATGAATGATCAGGAAACTGACCAGGTAATTATTATAGAAGCAAATATTGATGACATGATTCCGGAAATTTACGACTATCTGATGGAGCGCCTTTTTGAAAAAGGAGCTCTCGATGTATCTTTATCTCCTATCCAGATGAAAAAGAACCGACCTGGAGTTTTAATCAGGGTTATCTGCCATCCGGAGAAAAAGGATGAGCTCACTGCTATCATTTTTCAGGAATCTACTTCGGCTGGCATTCGCTATTATCAGGCAAACAGGATAAAACTGCCAAGAGAAACCAAAGAGATCTCTACTCCTTATGGTAAACTTTCTGTAAAAGTTTTTAAAAATGCCGAGGGTGAATACTACGCGTCACCCGAATATGAACAGTGTAAAAAAATAGCGAAAAAACACGGTATCCCCTTAAAAAAAGTCTACCTTGAATTAACAAAGTTACTCCCGCCTTTAAATACTGGATTTAAGTTATCGAAGAAAAATAATTCTTCCTAAATTTTTAAATTTAAATAGAAGTTGGGTTAACTTATCAAAATAGATAGGTTGCTTCGTCGCTGACGCTTCTCGCAACGAGCGTCTATCTGACACAAGGTAATGTCATTGTGAACGTAGTGAAGCAATCTCATAAAATTGCAATGATTTGAGCGAAAAAATACATTCTGCCAATTTCTTACTTCATTAGATCATTAATCATTTTTTATCAGACAACACCTTACATTTCATCATATGGACAGCGAATTAAAAACGAAGAAGAAAATATTTTTTGTGCTTTTTGTCTCCATTTTCTCCTGCATGCTGGGGGTAGGAATCATTGTTCCCATTCTGCCAATTTACGCCGAAACCCTGGGAGCAACCGGCTTCTGGCTGGGAGCTATTTTTGCCGGATTTTCCCTTGCACGCAGCATTTCCATGCCCCTTGTTGGACGTTTCTCTGACCGTATGGGGAGAAAACGATTCATCTCTTTCGGCCTGCTGGTCTATACACTATCTTCCCTAGGATATATCTATGCCAGCAGTGCTTTAGCGTTGGTTCTTGTTCGCATCATTCAAGGATTTTCATCAGCTATGATAATCCCCATTTCCATGGCTTATATCGCTGATATATCTCCTGCTGAGAAAGAAGGAAGCTACATGGGAATCTTTACTGTCGCCCTGTTTCTTGGTTTTGGCTGTGGTCCCATTCTGGGTGGTTTTACGAAAGACCTTATTGGCATTCAGGCAGATTTTCTTATCATGGGAGGGCTTTGTCTTATCGCCTTTTTTATGGTACTCATCTACCTCCCCAGATCAAGCAGTATTCAAAAAAGCGCTCCTACATTGGACATTCCGTTTAAAACTATTCTTCAGAACAGAAGCATAATGGGCATCTGCTTCTACCGTTTTGCGAATGCCTTCTGCAGGGGAAGCATCATGACCTTTCTTCCAATTTATGCTCATAATGCTTTACGGCTTAATGGTTCACAAATCGGTTTGGTTATTTCTTCAAGCATTCTGCTTACCGCAATGCTCCAATTACCCTTCGGAAAACTGGCTGATAAATTGAATCGTAAAAAGCTGGTTATTCTGGGTAGTATTTTCTACTTTTCTATCGTTCCTTTTATTCCTTACACTTTGAATTTTGCTCAAATACTCATTTTAAATATCATTCTGGGTCTTTTTGGAGCACTATCACTACCCGCTGCAAGCGCTTTGACAGTAAAAGAAGGAAAGCAATATGGGATGGGATCAACTATGGCAATCTTTAATGTAGCTATGAGTGTAGGACTTGCCATCGGCCCACTCACTTCTGGTATAGTCCTTGATATCTGGGGGTTATCTGGCGTGTTTTACTTCTGTACTACCCTGGGATTTTTAAGTACCGGCATCGTTGCCAAGTTATTCTCCACAAGTTTTGATCATCCGAATAACAAATAAGACATTTGACATCCTACTGCCTTTCCCTTATACTTTTTCACAGACATCAACAACACTACTCTCTCATACAAAATAAGCAAAAATGAAATACTTCCTGATCCTTTCCATATATCTGTATCTTATACAAAATCCAGTAATTAGTATCCAGGATCGCTTCAAGTTAGACTCACGGTCACTGAATCATGTGGTAAAAAACGAAATTCCTAATCAATCAAATCCAATTGCTCTTTTAGAACCAGATGTTACTTCACATTCACCACTTGCTGAAGAATCTGCAGGTCAGGACATTATTACCAATCTGCAACAGATTCCTCTTGGCAAAGAAGCTAAAGACCTTTTACAAAAGAACAAATTTATTGTAGTGCCCGGGCGAAATGAAGATGACTTAATTGATGTTTATATTAACTGCCGAAAAAGAAATGAACCTATCTTCATCACTACCGATGTCATACTACACACTTCTCACCTGCTATTTGATTTTAATCTCAGGATAGTTGAGATCTATGCGCTGATTAAGGAACTGGAAAAATTGACTGATCTGATGATTAAAAAAACAGCATCTCAGTACCGGGATGTTTCTAATCCTGAGCTTAAAGAAGCGGCCAGAAGAAACCTTGCTTTTTTCTCCGTCGCTAAAAAGCTGCTTGACCTTCATTTCATAGTTCCACTACCAGCTCGCTCTTTAGCCGAACAAGAACTGAGTCTCATTTCTGCTCATCAGGGAATATCTCTTTCACCCATTATGGACGCATCACCTTTAAGAAGTAATGGGACAAGGGGTGAAGACTACAGCCAGTACATTCCCAGGGGACATTACACAAGGAATGAAACCTTTGAGACCTTTTTTAAAATTATGACATGGTACGGGAGGATGGCTTTTGCCCTTCCTGATTATGAAGACACAAGGCAAGCCCTTTTGATTATTAAAGCCCTTTCTCAAGCAGATAGGGAGGGAATGAAACTCTGGGAGAAATTATATGAACCTACTGTTTTTTTTGTAGGACGGACAGATGATCTGGATGTGTATGACTACCAGCAGCTTGCAAATGAGTTTTTCGGCACCACCATACAATATAATGAACTAACTAATAATAAGAAACTCCGGGATTTTATCATTAGAGCTCAATCTATTAAAAAGACCAGAATTGGGAAAGGATATGTGAACGGATTGCGTTTTCTGGGGCAGAGATTTATCCCGGACGCCTATATCTTCGACCAGTTGACTGGATATCCATGGAGAACATCTCCCAAAAGTCTGGATATCATGGCTCTACTTGGTTCACTGCGAGCAAAAGAATTGTTGGTGAAAGAAGGTGACTTTGCCATTACCGCTTATGCCACAATTTTCAGCCGATTAGAAGAGGAGGTTGGACTTTCCTCTCTCATTGCTGAAGATTGGGTAGACTGGAAACAGAATCTCTACTGGCGATGGCTTCACTGTCTGAAACCGCTGTTCCATGAGATTCCAAAAGTGTATCCCCAGTTCATGCAACACAATAGTTGGCTCGACAAAGTATTGCTCACTGCATCTGCTTCCTGGACAGAACTAAGACATGACACTATCCTTTATGCCAAACCCAGCTATCTTGCAACAGCAGCACCCATGCTATTCCAGCAAACTAAAGGATATGTAGAACCTTACCCAGAGGTTTACAGGAGAATTGGCTCACTCATCCAGGAAATGAGAAAGGGGCTTGGCATAAGAGGACTTTTGCTGGAGGAGTGTAAAGGTAAATTATTAAAATTCGAAGTTTTACTAGAAACTCTTGAAACTATCTCCCAAAAAGAGCTTTCCCTTCAGGAACTCACGGAGGAGGAATATAACATTATATGGACTATTTGAGGTTCCCCTAAATTAGTGGACACATCGAAAGGTTAGGGTTATAAACCTGT
>CAZOKO010000035.1:0-23431 GCA_964580455.1 uncultured Thermodesulfobacteriota bacterium
TGCACTCTGTGGTTATATGTTTTAAATAGCCTGCATAACCAGTTCAGTAAGATCATAAAGTTTCAAGGGGTTGTTCAATTGAGCCAGAGCATCGGATATGTTCTGCTCACAGAAAGGACAGCAGGTGACAATCCCTTCGGCACCAGTTTTCATGGCTTCTTCAACCCTCTTTTTCCCCGTTTCTACTGCGAAATCAATGAAAGCAGTTCTGGCACCACCTCCACCACCACAACACCATGATTGATCCTTAATCCGTTCCATTTCTACAAGCTTTATACCTGGAATGGAGCTTAAAACATTTCTGGGTTGTTCATATATGCCACAATGCCTTCCCAGGTGACAGGGGTCATGCCAGGTCAGGGTTAGAGGTATCTCTCTGGTGAATGTAAGTCTCCCTTGTTTTATAAGGGTATCCAGGTACTCAACAGTGTGGTAAACTTTATAAGGTGTTTCAGAAATACCTGGCACTTCGGGATAATCAAATTTAAGCACACGATAGCACCCGGCACAGGAGGTAACAATTTCTTTAATGCCCTTTTTGTTGAACAGCTCTACATTTCTTCTAGCAAGATCCATAAAGGTTTTTCTGTCACCAATTCTGGCAACAGGGCTTCCACAGCAAATTTCGTTTTTTCCAAAGATACCTACATCCACTTCTGCCTTCAGCATTATCCGGGCAGTGTTTTGGGGAACTTCTCTTAGCGATAGGTCGAGGGCTGCAGTACATCCTGTGAAGTATAGGGTTCCTACTTTCTCTTTGCTTGCGTCTTTGATCTTTAATTTCTTTGCCCAACTGGTTTTTTTTGCTCTGGGTTGCATCCAGGGATTATCATATTGTTTGATACTTGTGATGAGACCCTGGTGTGCAGGCATTGGTCCGATGCCATCTTCTACCAGCTTGGCACGAAGACATTCTGTGATCTTAAGAGGTTCCTTATCCTGTAGTCTCTGGCAGTTTATCTCACATGCACCGCAGGTAGTACACCGATAGGCAATCTCTTTTAGCTCCGGGGCATCTTCATAGTCAAAATCGCCCTCCAGTATAGCCCGGGCAATATGCATTTTGCCCATTCCTGAATAGGCAAAAAATCGGTACTCACCAAAGGCAGGGCATATTTCTGAATATTCTGCACTCTTCACATTCCATCCCCAGTGATTTTGGCACCAGTTACAGCGCGCACATCCCCAGACTTGATCTTTATAGTCCTCTAAGGTTTTTTCGAAAAATTTCTTTTCCACAATATCTCTCTCAAAAACAGAGCTTTCCCGGATTCATAATGTGGTTGGGATCCAGCTCATCTTTTAGTTCTTTGAGCTTTTTGGTATATGTACCAGTTCGCTTATACATCATTTCTGCCCAGGCACCATATGGTCTGTCAAAAAAGGCACCCTTTATAATTAATGATTCACTGCACTTGAGCCATAATTTTTTTACCCGCTCTACATCTTCAGGATCTGAGGAATCACAGTGAAGATCAAATTCAAGATGAACTGCTCTTCCCCTCTCAATGGGAAGCAGGTAACCACCAACATATTTAAGGGGATAAGAATACTCTTTACAAACCTTACAGATAATGTCTTCAAACTCTGGGACACGCTTAAGGGGAGATTTGAAAGAGAGGCTGTGAACAGATCCTTTAAAGGAGAATTTTTTGAGGATGTCCCAGGGTCTTAGTAAAAATTTCAAAAAATATTTATCAGCGTTTTGCAGGGGGGGAATATTGGAGTGGATACTTATATTTAACTTTGAAGAAATGTTCATTAGGGCTTCTTTTTCGTAGGCAATCTTTTCTTCAGGAGCTCTTGGCGGACCAGCCAGACAAATGATAAGAACCCAGGGAGGCAGTTCATCGAGAAGTGTCTTGAAATGGTCGGAAGGCACCACTTTGGCAGGAAATTCTTCAGGGATACACCAGTCTTTGCAAAACAATGCAGCAAGGTTAAATCGATTAAGAAGAAAACACTCCAGCCCGATTTCCTTCCTCTGAATCTGCTTAATGGCTTCGAGGCTGCCAGCAAGGGATGAAAAAGATGTAAAGAATACCTCCTGAAGTTGAGGAAGATACTCTACTTGAAGAGCCATTTTGGTCAATATCCCAAAAGTCCCCTGTGCCGCTGTGAAGAATCTATAAAGCAGAGCTCTTACTGGCCCCATATGAGATCCCGGCCTTCCCCCTGATGCCCAGAGCCCGGTTCGGAATAAGTCTCCTTCCGGCAGGATGATTTCTGTGTCTAACATCAGATCGTTGCCGTATTCAAAACTGGCTGCTGCAAGCGCAGGGTCTCTTTCCAGAGTGCTTGAGAGAACAGTCCTTTTGGGGGGAACTCCCAGGGGAATCATAGCTCTCAATTGTTTTTTGGCAAGTTCATCCTGAAGTCGTTTGTAGGTAACGCCGGGCTCTATTACAGCAAACCAGTTATCCTCATCGATGGAAAGAATCTTATCCATCCTTGAGAGATTAATGATAATACCACCTCTGCTGGGGATGGCTGCTCCGTGAAAATTTAGTCCTGAACTGAAGGGAGTAATGGGAGTTTTAGTCTGGTTGGCAAGTTTTACGATCTTTTGGACTTCTTCTGTAGATTTGGGGAATATAACAAAATCGGGTTTGACATAAGGGACGAAGCTTTGATCTTTTGAATATTCATTTAATGTTTTCTGATCATCAAAAACATTTTGTGACCCGATGATGCTTTCAAATTGCTTTTTTAAATCCATTATTTTCAGAAATGTCTATTCCATTTTGGAGATATCGATAGTATCCAAGCCATTCATCTGGCGGAGCTGATTAATAGCCTCTACCAGTGGCGGGGGTACGGCCAGAAGTTCCTCTTTAGTGAATATTTGTCTGCCAGGTGAACAGACTCCATTAGGATCAAAAACCTTTCTCAGTTTTCTCATAAACAGGTGAAAATTAGGTCCTATTTCAGGGAAAAAGGAAGTAAGTGGCTCAAAGCTGGCTCCAAAGGCAGTGACACCGGGACCGATTTTCTTGGCAATTGTTCTTCCTATACTAAACATCATAAGCTGCTGTGCCTGCTGTAAAGATTGTGGATCCATAGGGTTTGGATAAACATCAGCTTCTGTAAAAAAGTTTCTGCCGCAGGGATCAGAGGCGTAAAGGAAAGGGGTAGTATCAACCCCGCCACGGTCTGTAATATAAGTTTCCCCAATTGTATTGATAGCTTCGCTCCAGATCTCCTGAGCGTCATTTCCAACCGCAGGGACACCACTGCAGAACCAGGTATCTAAATAGGAATAACGGCTCATGCGATAACCGCAGACGTGTCGGATACAATCCAGATTCCAGGTTGAAAGTACTTTCAGCACATCAGGTTTATGGTCTTTGGAAAGTAATGTGCCTCCTGTTTCCTTAATTATCTTATTTATGACCTTGTCTGCATAGTCAAGCTGTTTATGAGAGGTAATCCCTGTGCAGATGACATAGAAATTATAAGGTGGAAAGAAATTTTCCTTAGTACGTTTAATTGTTTGTTCCTGAGTTGTAGAACAGTAGTAGCTGTTATAAATTCCTGCTGCATTGAGACCTATACCGATACCGGAATGAGCAACCTCTCGTAGTGCCTTTATTTCACTATCAATGTCATTGTATTCTGCCCAGTAAAGTCGATGAAGTTTGGGAGGAGGTGCGTGGTCATATTTATCTTCACGATAGGTATGAATAGAAGGACGACCAGCAGGTGGTTCAGGAAGTTCCTTTTCGCCTGCCCAGGGATGGAGTTTAGTTGTTAATTCTGTGATGATCCCAAGTGTTCCAGCGCATCCCCTGAACAAACCGTAAATGTCAGGCCCAGGTGCATATTCCCAGAAATCATCAACTGAATCAACGCTGATCGAGCCTGTCTTTAGAATCTCACCATCCGGCAGTACCATTTTGAGACTTACGATATTTTTTCCAAGGGTTCCATATTTCATGCTTGTTTGGTAAAGTCCTGCCAGAGCTGTCTGGGATGATATTTTGCATAGAGAAGTTGATAAGGGCGTACCCCCGTTCCATAGACCGACCTTCATGGCATCTGCCTGGAGTTGTCCATAATCTACATAGGGTTGGATTTTTGCTGACATATTTTTCGTATTGATTTCTAAAATCTTATTCATCCTGCTGAAATGGATACATATAGTAGGAAGGGGTTTAGTAGGATAGTTGGCGATACCTAACTGTCCGTTAGTAAAGGGAACGAAAGGAACCTTATGTTTATTGGCCAGACGGACTATAGCTTGTATTTCTTCGGTAGTGGAAGGGAGAACTACACATGCTGGGATATTCGATGGGTCTTTTGCATGTTTTTTTAGGTAACCTGAAATGTCTATAGAAAATTTACTATAAGTTTCAAGAATTGCTCTATCCTGAGTGATATATTCTTTGCCGACAATGTCTTCTAAAGACTGATAAATCTCAGGCGAAAGGTATTTAGGTGCAACTTTTTTCTTCGCATCCATATAGCTTCCCCTTAAATATAAATTTTACCAGGATTCATAATACCTTTGGGATCAAATTCATCTTTCAGTTGTTTAATTTTATGATGATAGTTTGATGCCTTCTTATATGTCAATTCTGACCAGATACCATAAGGTCGGTCATAAAGAGCCCCTTCCTCGAGTAAATATTGACTTGATTTGTTCCAGAGCTCCTCCACATTTTTGCGTTCTTGTTTGTCTTTCAAGTTGCAGTGTAAATCAAATTCAATATGAACTCCTCTTCCGCGCTCTAGGATGAGAAAATACCCTCCTATATCTCCCTGAGAGTAGTTTCCTTCTTTTGCAAGTTTGAGCATTAATCTTTCCATTGAAGGTAATTTGTCAAGAGGAACCTTAAAGGACAAATCATGAACAGACCCTTTATAGCAGAATTTTTTGAGGATTCCCCAGGAGCGAAGGGATTCTTCTAAAAAGATCTGGTTGGTTTCTGAATGGTCCGGTAAAGATTCCAAAAGCTCCAGCCCCACATCTTTGCATATTTGACGCAATGCTTCTTCTTCATAGGCTACTTTTTCTTCAGGGAAGTTGGTGGAGCCGGTTAATCCAATGGCAACAGTCCAGGCAGGGAGGGACTTTAGTAGTTTATCAAATTTAGACGATGCAATCTTTGTTGTGGGAAAAGATTCGGGTACCTTCCAGTCATCTGTCAAAAGGGCAGTTAGATTAAATCTGTTCAAGCCAAAACACTCCCATCCAATTTCCTTCATTTGAATTTTTCTCAGTGGTTCGATAACTGCTTCGAGATTATCAAAACACAGAAAAAAGTATTTCCTTACAGGAGAAAGATGTTGAATGCTGATAATGATCTTGGTAATAATCCCAAGTGTTCCTTGTGCGCCTGTCCAAAAACGGAAAGGCATATTTACTCCTGGCCCGTAATAACCTCCTGGACGGCCTCCAAGGTTCCAGCACCCCGTTCTGAACAATTCTCCATCGGGCAGAACAATCTCCATGTCCATTTGAAGGTAATTACCGTATTCAAAACTTGCAGCAGCCATAACAGGATCACGCTCAAGATAGCTGGAAAGGACAGATCGCTTGGGAGGAATACCAAAAGGAACCATAAGCCTTAAACCCTTTGGCAGCAGGCTGTCTTGCAGTTGCTGATATGTAACACCCGATTCAATAATGACAAACCAGTCCTTTTCATTAATCTCTATTATCTTATCCATTCGGCTCAGATTTAAAATTATGCCACCTTGTTGTGGAATGGTGGCGCCATGAAGGTTAAGACCCGAGCTGTAAGGTATTATTGGGGTGTTATTTTGGTTGGCTAATTTTACAACTTTCTGGATCTGTTCAACATTATGGGGAAAAATCACAATGTCCGGTTTTGATGGTTTAACAAAGCTCTGATCACTGGAATATTTGTTTAGAGTTTCGTAGTCATCTTTTACGAATTCGGAACCAACAATTTTTTCAAGATTACTTTTTAAGTTCATTGCTTCTTATCTTCACTTATAAAATTTACTATTTTTACATTTTACAAATTTTAAGAGAAATAGCATTGATTGATAGTGTTTGCAAGTAAAAAAGGAAGTGTGAACATATTTTAATTAAATAATTCCTTGAATAGATTTTTAAAGTAATATAGAATATCGAGTACCCAGCATCAATGGCTTTTTTGCGCTCGACTGGTGTTAATATCGTTAGAAAAGATAACAGGGAAGATAGATAGATGGTAAGCTTTATAATTAAAGGTGGAGTATTCATGTACCCCATCATTGTCTGTTCAATGCTTTCTCTTGCAATTTTTTTAGAAAAAATATGGAGTCTGAGAAGGAAGAAGAATATACCGCCGTCATTCTTAAACGAGATTGAGCAGTTACTGAACAAGAAAAATGTTTCTGAAGCACTTGAATTGTGTGACAGCAATCGTTCTTCCATATCTCGTATTTTTTCTGCAGGCATAAAAAATTACGGAAAAAGAAGGGAAGTGATTAAAGAAAGAATTGAGGAAGTGGGAAGAAGAGAGGCTTCTATTTTAGAAAGGTATCTTGAGGCCTTAGCAACTATAGCAAGTATCAGTACGCTTCTTGGCTTACTGGGAACTATAGCAGGAATGATTAAAATATTTTCTGTAATATCTTCACAGAGTGTGGTTAATCCTGGTACGCTAGCAGGTGGAATCTCAGAAGCACTCTATACAACTGCTGCAGGTCTGACAGTTGCAATTCCTACCCTGGTATTTTACAGATATTTATCGAGCAAATCTAATTTTTTAGTTATTGAAATGGAAGAGTGTTCTGCTCAAATGGTTGAATTGATTAAAGAGAAGGAATAAACTTAAAAGGCAGCGCTTTGCATAAGTGTAGCCTTAAAAAACTTGACCAATTTATTAATTATTTGGTCTATAATAGACGACTAGTAATGCAATTTAGAAGAAAAACTAAAACAGATACGATCCTTGATATTACCCCCATAGTGGATACTGTATTCAACCTGCTCATATTTTTTGCTCTTTCATTAAACTTTATTGTTACACCTGGAATAAAAGTTAATTTACCAGGGTCGGTGACTGAAGAAATTATAAGAGAGCAAGAAGAAATTATTATCGCAATGGATAAGGACAATAGCATACTTGTAAACGGCGATAATGTTTCTTTTGATCAACTTTTTTTAATTCTTAAAAAATCTGCTCAGAAGGATAAGGATACCATGGTCATTATTCAAGCAGATCAAGAAGTTTCTCATGGCAGTGTGGTAAGGATAATGGATGTAGCTAAAAGAGCAGGACTTGCGCGACTGGCAATAGCCACTTCAATGATTAGAAAGAATCTGAAAGAGGGCTACAATGAAGTTTCTGAATAATGTTTATGGCTTACTCATACTCCTGGGTTTTATGTTCTTTATTTTAACATACTCATGCTTTGGGGAGAGGGGGATAATGAATCTACTCGTCCTAAAAAAAGAATTGAGAGAGTTAGAAGGTTATAAACAGAGTTTGAAAGTGGAAAATGATAAATTAAACGACTATATTTATCTTTTGAAAAACGATAAACGATTTATAGAAAATATCGCAAGAGAAGAACTTGGATTAGTAAAAACTGGAGAGATCGTATATTTTTTTGATAACAACTGAGACCCATCCTTAAACCACATTCCCAAATCTTTTATTCCTCTAGATTCAATCATAATCCACTGAAATCAGCAAAAATTAAGATAATTCTTATAGTTAAAATAAAATAGTGTATTCAAACAGTTGAGACATGCAATTATCTTTATATTATGATATTTTTAAATAATAAAATATAATTGTTTGACATATATTTTGAAAATTATTAAATTTTAATTTAAGTTATTAATAATCCTGCCGATAAGGTTTTTTAAATTGTTTTGTTATTTCATTTTGGGTGAGCATCATAAAGAATTCTGAATGTTATGGAAAAGAATGAAGTGAGAAAATTTAGAGAGAATCTCCTGATGAGCAAGGCAGAACTGGCGCGTAAAGCCGGACTGTCTCCACTCACCATAGATCGAATAGAGAAAGGAAAAGTATGCAGACCTGAAACAAAAAGAAAAGTACTTCTTGCCCTGGGTTTGAAATTATCGGAGAGAGAAAAACTTTTTAGCAGTAAACATTTATTAGATTAAATTCCTGTTTTTATGAGGTTGTTATGTTACCTGTGGATATAAGTTATTAATAATCCTGCCGATAAGGTTTTTTAAATTGTTTTGTTATTTCATTTTGGGTGAGCATCATAAAGAATTCTGAATGTTATGGAAAAGAATGAAGTGAGAAAATTTAGAGAGAATCTCCTGATGAGCAAGGCAGAACTGGCGCGTAAAGCCGGACTGTCTCCACTCACCATAGATCGAATAGAGAAAGGAAAAGTATGCAGACCTGAAACAAAAAGAAAAGTACTTCTTGCCCTGGGTTTGAAATTATCGGAGAGAGAAAAACTTTTTAGCAGTAAACATTTATTAGATTAAATTCCTGTTTTTATGAGGTTGTTATGTTACCTGTGGATATGATATTTTCAAGGTCAAAAAATGTTATTGGTCTTGATATTGGAACAAATTCCATGAAATTGCTTGAGATTGAAGAATCAAAGGGTGGATTACGTTTGAAGAACTTTGGTATTTCTTCCTTGCCCAAGGATTCTATTGTAAACGGTTCTATCTTAAATCATGATGCAATAGTAAATACTATACAAAAATTGACTTCTAATCTTAAGGTTAAGACCAAAAATGTGGTTGCTTCCATATCAGGACATCCGGTGATCATAAAAAAGATAACAATGCCTTTAACATCTGATGAGGAATTAGAAGAATCCATTAAATTTGAAGCTGAACAATACATTCCCTTTGATCTAGAAGAGGTCAATATCGATTTTAAGATTCTAAATGTTGATGAAGAGAAAGCTGATCAGATGAATGTTATCTTAGTTGCTGCCAAAAAAGTGATGATTGATGATTATACTAAACTTCTCAATGACGCCGGACTTAAACCTGTGATACTTGATGTTGATGTATTTGCTCTGGAAAATGCTTTTGAGGTGAATTACTCGATAGAAGAAAACCATAATGTTGCCCTTGTTGATATAGGTGCAAGTACAATTAATATTAATATTATCAAGGAGGGTATTTCTACTTTCACCCGTCATGTTTTTCTTGGGGGAAATCAGATTACTGAGGAGTTGCAAAAGCAATTTGATATTAGTTTTGAAGAGGCAGAGGCTTTAAAAACGGGAAAAGATTTCGATGCCACAGAATATCAGGGGGGCAAGGATGTTATTAAGCAGGGTTGTGAGAATATAGCTTCAGAGATTCAAAAGTCCCTTGATTTCTATAGCTCGTCTACATATGAAAGTATTAATAAAATATATTTAAGTGGGGGGACTGCCAAAACTCCTTATCTTAAAGATATCATTGAGAAGCAGGCAAATATTCCAGCTGAGATAATAGACTGTATTAGAAATATAAAATATGATGAGAATACATTTGACCCAGAGTATATCAAAGATATCACCCCCTTTGCTTCAGTAGGGGTTGGATTGGCATTGAGGAGATTGGGAGACTGATGATTAGAATCAATTTACTTCCCTATAGAGAAATAATAAGAAAAGATAATATTATAAATCATGGTGTAATTGCAGGTGCTGCCGTTGTTCTGGTTCTTGTTATTATTGTTATCGATAATTTTGTTATTTGTGGAAAAATTGATAATATTAATAATGAAATTGCCAGGATAGAGTGGGAAATTGCAAGCAACAAAGTCAGCATGGAAGAAATAAATAAATTAAAGAAGGAGAAAGAGACATATCGTAAGCAATTCCAGATTATTGAAAATCTCAAAAAGGGTAAAGAGGGACCCGTAAGAATTCTTGATGGGTTTGCTTCAAATATTCCTGATAAAATATGGTTGTTGAGTTTAAAGCAGACTGGCAACAATCTGGAATTAGTCGGTGTTTCTGTGGATAACAAATTGATATCCAAATTTATGTCAAAATTGGAAAAGTCACCTTATTTCAAAAATGTTGATTTAGTTTCTTCTGAAATGAAAGTACATGCCACAAGGAAGAAAAGAGAAAAATTAAACAGATTTACAATTACCTGTTCTATCGAATCTTCCTCTAATACTTAGGATTAGATTATGGCAAATATCAATGTAAATAGCATTCTGGCGTTACCAAAAATCCAGAGAATAGGTATTCTTGCAGGTGTTGTAGTTATAATTGCTGGATTGTATTGGTTTTTAATTTACAAAGGGAATACAGAAGAATTAGATGGGAGAAATGTAGTACTGACAAAGAAGCAACAGGAGCTTAATGAGCAAAGAGTTGTCCTGAATAATCTCCCCAGGTTCAGGAAAGAAACAGAGGAGATGAAAATAAAACGTCAAGAAGCACTAAAACAACTTCCTAATAAAAAGGAGATTGATAAACTTCTTCAGGATGTATCTTACCATGCAGTTGAGTCAGGGTTAGAGGTGTTACTATTTAAACCACAAAAGCAGATCAAGAAGAATTTTTATGCGGAGATTCCTGTGGATGTAAGACTCTCAGGAACTTACCATGATCAAGCGATATTTTTTGATAAAATTGCTAATCTTCAAAGAATCGTTAATATTTCAGATTTGCTAATTGATAAGGCTAAAGAAGTAGATGGAAGGAATATACTTCAAGTATCCTGTAAAGCTAAAACATATAAATTTATCGAAGAGAAACCAGGTGAAAAAGTTAAGAAAAAAAAGAAGTAAAGGCTTCTGTTTTTTAATGCTGTTTTTTATAGCAGGTTTTCTGTTTAATCTGTCTGCTTGCAGTGATGAGAAGCCTCAGACTTCTGAGAAGAAGATTGAAGCTTCTTCAAAAAAAGTAAAAAAGAAGTCGTCCAAGAAAGCAGTTAAGGAAAAAACTCCTAAAGAAATGGTAGCATACCATTATGATCCAAAAGGGAAAAAGGATCCATTTAAACCATTTATTAAAGTTGGAAAAAGAATATCTGAAGACATGCTGGGGGGAAGACCACTTACTCCTTTGCAAAAATATACTTTAGCTGAGCTTAGTCTGGTTGCTATTATAACTAGTGCTGAAAATCCCAAGGCAATGGTGGAGGATCCCAAAGGTGATGGCTATATCCTGAGAAAAGGAACACTTATTGGTGACAGATACGGTGAAGTTTTAGATATTAAGAGAAATGAAATTGTTGTAATTGAGAAGGAAGTTGATCCAAGCTCAGGAGAGATTATATACAGTGAAGTTTCAATGATTCTCCATAAACTAGAGGAGGAAGAATTATGAAAGTCGTTTTTCCCTTAAGGGATAATAAATCTTTTAAAGTGATGATGATGTTCTTGATAGTGTGGGGAATATCCTGTCTTGTTCAGGAACAGCAGTTCGATTTTGCTTCTTTGCTGGAGGGAAGGATGGCATTAGCAGAGGAGGTGGAATCTATTGACAAGCCTTCTTACATCAAGGGGATAGAACTTACAGAACAAGGAAATGATAGCATTGTTACCATAAAAGCTTCTAAACCGTTGACATATACAGTTATTAAGTTAAAGGAACCTTTGAAAATCATAGTTGATATTCCAGAATTTACTGTGGAACCCGCCATATGGCCGGTAAAGGTGAATAGTGAAGTTATAAGTGAGATAATAAACAAACAGTTGGAAAAAGGCGAGAGAAAGTTCAGCCGTATCGAGATTAGTCTGAACAGGGATGTGAATTATGATGTAACCACGAAACTTTCTGACCTCATTATTAGAATAGCAAAACCTGTTAAGATTGTTGAAAAAGATGAAAAAGTTGTAGAGGGGATAGGAAGCAAACAGGTTGAAGATCTGCCAGAAAGGGATAAAGGGAAAAAGGTTGTTGATCTTGAAATAAACAAAGACCTTGATGGAATTACAGTTATTACAGATAGTGCAATTAGCAAATATAACGCTTTTCTATTAGAGAATCCATATCGGTTAGTAGTAGATATCCCGGGTGTAAAGCACCTTTTGCCAAAGAACATTTTTTCATTTGAATCTTCTTTTGTAACAAAATTAAAAATAGGTCAACATCCTAAAAAGGTACGTTTAGCGGTTTATTTTCAGGATAAATTGCCCGGCTATAAGATTGAAAAAGATAAGAATAAGCTATTTGTTACATGGGAAAAACCTGCTGTAGTTAAAAAAGAAGTAGAGGTGGAAGTTGTTGCTGCTGAGGTAATCCCGGTAAATGAGGAGAAGGTAGAAGAAGCGGTTAAGGAAGAGGAGGTAAAAGAGGAGAAGGTAGAGGAGGTAGTGAAGGAGGAGAAAGAAGAAGTTGTTATTGCTGAGGCAATCCCGGTAAAAGAGGGGAAGGTAGAAGAAGTGGTTAAAAATGAAAGTAGTGAAGAGAAGGAGGAACTAAAAGTAAAAGAAGAAGTGAAAGAGATAGCCGAATTGCCTGAGGTAGCTGAGATATCCCAGGAAGTTATCCCTGCAGAGAGAGAAGGGCTTGAAGAAAAGAGGAAAGTATATACAGGGCAGAAGATATCTTTAGATTTTAAAGATGCGGATATCAGAAATATACTGAGATTGATTGCAGATATCAGCGGCTTGAATATTATTGTCAGTGAAAATGTAAAGGGAAAAGTGACCATAAAACTTGAAAACATTCCCTGGGATGAGGTATTAAATATCATTTTAGAAACTAACAATTTGGGGAAACTCTGGATGGGAAGTGTTTTGAGGATTGAGACACAGGAGGAGATAAGACGTATCAGCGAAGAGAAGTACAGGGCTCAGAAATCCCAGGAAAAAGTTGCAGTTTTAAAAAGTGTAGTTGTAGACATTGTTTATCGAGATGCTAAAGATGTTGCAGATCTTTTAGCCAAGGAAAAGGAATTGACCAGTGATAGAGGAGCCATTTCTGTTGATCCAAACCTTAATAGATTAGTTATTACTGATACTCCCGAAAAAATAGATAAGATTAAAGAAAAGATTGTTCGCTATGATGATAGAACTGTACGTCAGGTTTTTATTGAGGCAAAGATAATACAATCGATTCCTACCTTCACTAAAGAGATTGGTATAGTATGGGGTGGGCCCTATGCTACTACAGGGCATGGTGGAAAAGAGGTTTATGGGGTTGGTGGTGCGGGAGGTGTTACCTTTGAGAAGGAAGAAGTAACAGACCCGATAACCGGTTTGACTACTGAACTTATTGATGTGATTAGTAATGGTAATATAATTGATTTAGCAGCGCCGGCAGGTGCTGGGGTAGGAGGAGGTATTGGTTTTGGTATTTTAAGGGACAACCTTGAATTAAAAGCTACAATTACCGCAATGGAAAAAGATGAGAAGCTCAAAATTATATCGAACCCCAGAATCTTGAGTATCGACAAAAATGAAGCAATGATAAAACAGGGGGTTGCCCTTCCTTATTTAAAACTTAGTGAGGAAGGTGTTACCTCTACAGAGTTTAAAGATGCAGTACTGGAGCTAAAGGTTACACCCACTATTTTATCGGAGAAGATAATAAAGGTAGAATTGAAAGTAAAAAAAGACCAGAAATCAGCTCAAACAGGTGCTGGGGGAGAGCCTGGTATAGATGTGAGGGAGACACAAACTGTTTTGATGGTAGAAAGTGGAAGGACTGTGGTGATTGGAGGTATATATGAGGAGACTACTACCATTCTTAAATCAGGTGTTCCATTTTTCTCTGATATCCCTGGTATTGGAAGGTTATTCAGAAATGATTTTAATAAGAAAGAGCTGACAGAACTATTAATATTTTTAACCACAACTATTGTTCCTAAAGAGATTATCGGTATAGATTCAGAAATCATTGTACAAAAGAATCCTTAACGATTAGAAGGAGGAAGGGAAATGATAAACAAAATATTATTTAAAGTTTTAGTCTTAGTTTTTTTAATCGCTGGATGTGGGGGTGTGTTTAAGGAAACGATAGTACCTGCTGAAAATTCCGCTCTGAAATTTAGTGCTAGAGAAGATCAATTGGGAATTATGGGAGTGAAAAAGGTGGCACTATTCCCTTTTGCAGATTACTCACATCAGCAGGATTTTCTGCAAGCTGAGATCTGGGGGGGGAATATTAGAATTCTCGAAGAGATAACCGACCACTTTATTTCTCATGGTGTCTTGGTTACTGTTCAGGAGGATGTTAATACACTACTTGTAGATAATGATATAATAAAACCTATTGCAAACCAGTCTCTCATTTATGGAACAGGTGGTGATGAGAAAACTAAATTCAGAACCAAGGTTATAGGAACACCCGAGTATGACCTGGTTAATGTTGAACATTCTGAAGCTATGAAAGAAGAGATCGTAAAAGTAATACAGGATGAGATTGCCTTGGAAAAAGCTGAGAAACCATCTATTCAAACATCTATTTTGCAAGGTGCTACGGTAGGATTAAGTAGAGAGATGATCAAGCAGTTGGGCGAAGAACTGGGTGTTGACCTTATTATAAGAGGTAGAATCATTGAGTACGGTTTTAAGGAAATTGATACCTATAACCCTTTGGAGAGAGGATTTTTGCCTGTATTGATAGAACCGGTCAAAGATGCTCTCTTTGGGGTTGAAGAGCCCAGAAAGTACGAAGCAGATTTGGAAGATGTGGACTATTCAAGATTGGGAGAAGGTTTTGGTTTTTTGTTTGGACAGAAGACAGAAGACGATGTTGAGGGAACATGGGATTTAACGATGGAACACAGTTTTGGGACATTATCCAACCTTTATCATCGTAAAAAACGTTTGAGTTCTATAGTTCAGATTCGTATGTATGCTCAAGATGTAAATACCGGAGATGTAGTCTGGTCAAACCGGGTAGAGACAGAATATGTACCAAAAACAAATCTTTCATTTAATGACAAACATCCCAAAAATATGTTTGACAGGAATATAAGGAGGGGTGTTAAACTCCTTATGGATGACCTGTTTGCCTGTATTTCACTGCAGGCAGAAAAAAAAAGTGAAGGTCGGGTGCAAAGATTCATAATTGAAGAACAGGATTCAGTCTCAGAGCTGGAAGAAATCAGGAAAGCGGAACCGGGATTAGAGCTAACAGAAAATGATGCTCTCATCGAAGAACTGCAGAACAAGATTAAGGATTTAGAAAATAGTAAAAATATATTATTGCAGCAGATTGATGGCAAAACCCATATTACCTTGCCAAACGCAATTTTATTTCCATCAGGGACTGATACTCTCAACAGGCAGGGAATTGAAACCTTAAAGACCATAAGCAAGGTGCTGGAAAAATATCCAAAAAACCCTATATGCATTGAGGGCTATACAGACAATGTTCCCATAGGTCCCAAAATCAAGGATAAATATGCTACCAATTGGGAGCTTTCCGCTGCCCGTGCCATCCGTGTAATGAACTATATGGCAAAAAACTTTAAACTTGATCAGTCTATTATGTCAGTTAGGGGTTATGGATCATTCAAGCCTGTTTCTTCAAATGATACTGCTCAAGGGAAAGCAAAGAATCGTCGTGTAGTTATTGTAATAGGTTCCTGAGTGTAATTTTAGTTTTAGGAAAATAAATCTTTTCAAAGACAAAGCCCAGCTACTTCATAATAAGTAGATGGGTTTTTTTGTGCGTGTTTTAAAGATCGTTTTTTTTATTTCAATATTCATTTAAATAGTTTATGATGATTAAACCACAGAGTGCACTGAGAAATATCTAGTCCGTCTGTGGTTGCAAGTTTTTTTTAATGTTTAACTTATATAAACATATAAACGAGGAGAATGATGTGAAAAAGATTCTGGTAATTCATGGCCCCAATCTTAATCTTCTTGGTAAAAGAGAAACTGATATTTATGGGCAAGTTACTATGGAGGAGATTAATAAGCAGATTAGTAAGCTGGCAAGTGAACTTGGTGTGTCAGTAGATTTTTTTCAGTCAAATTCTGAAGGAGAACTGGTGAGCGAGATACAAAAGGCGATGGGTAATTATGAAGCCCTGGTTATAAATCCGGGTGCTTATACTCATACGAGTATAGCCTTAAGGGATGCAATAGCAGGAGTAGAAATTCCTACAGTCGAAGTTCATCTATCGAATATTTATCAGAGGGAAGAATTTCGGAAAAAATCTATGCTGGCTGATGTTGCAGTAGGGCAGATTACAGGATTTAAGATTGACAGCTATTTACTGGGGCTAAGAGCAGCAGCGAATCTTATTACATGATGCATGGTTCAAGATGCAAGATTCAGGATATTATATAAGATATGAAGAAGCTATCGTGCATCATGAATCCTGCATCCTGAATCATGATTTTTTTCTCTACCTTTGTCTGAAAGAAAGACGGATAGGAGTTCCCTCAAAATCAAAATGTTCTCTGATCTGATTTGCGAGGAATCTTTGATAAGAAAAGTGAACTGCTTTAGGGTAGTTGGTGAAAATGACAAAATGGGGTGGAGCCACACCTGTTTGTGTTGAATAGTAAAACTTGAGAGTTCTATTTTTAACAAAAGGAGGCGGATGGTGCTGAGTTGCCTGGTATAGGATTTTATTCAACTGGTGGGTTTGTATTCTCCTTAGAGAGTTTTCATAGATTCCGGGAACGAGATTGAAAATATTGAATACTCTTTGCCCGGTCAGAGCTGATATGAAAATGACAGGCGCAAATTCAAGGAACTTTAAATCATACCTGATTCTTTCCAGATAACTGTTGTACGTTGTGTTATCTTTAGAGATGGTGTCCCATTTATTAACAACAATAATACATGCCCTGCCTTTTTCATAAATAAAATTTACGATTTTGGTGTCCTGTTGTGTTACCCCCTCAAGAGCATCGATGAGCAGGATGGCAATATTACATCGGTCAAGGCTTTTCAGTGCTTTTACTATGCAATACTTTTCAAGTCTTAAACTTATTTTGCTTTTACGTCTGATGCCCGCCGTATCAATCAGGAGATAATTTTGATCATTTAATGTAAAGTTTGTATCAATTGAATCTCTGGTTGTTCCGGGTGATTCATCTGTCAAAAGGCGTTTATTCCCTAATATTTTATTGATGAGAGATGATTTTCCAACATTGGGTCTTCCTACAATGGCGATTTTTACATGCGAATTCTTTGTGTCTTCCTGTATCGAATCAGAGAAATTAGAAGTTAGTTCATCCATTAATTCAGTGATGCCAAGCTTATGCTTGGCAGAGATTGGGAAAAACCGATCAACTCCCAACTGGTAAAAATCAACAATGCTCTCATTTTGCTTGGGGCCATCAATCTTATTAATTACATAAAAGATTGTTTTTTTTGTAGATTGGAGCATTCTGACTATCTCACTGTCTGAAGGGTTAAGACCTGCTCTACCATCTGCAAGGAAAATGATAGTGTCAGCCTCTTCTATAGCCAGCTGTGTTTGTTCTCTTATCTGAGTTAAAAGATTATCAGGAGACAATGGTTCAAATCCACCTGTATCAATAAGGATAAAGTCCTTTCCCTCCCAATTTACTACCGCATAATTTCTATCGCGCGTTAAACCAGGAAGATCATCGATAACAGCCTTTTTTCTTCCAACAATCCTGTTAAATAATGTAGATTTACCTACATTAGCTCTTCCAATAATGGCAACCACAGGTTTCATTTTCTAATCTAATTAATTATAAAGTTTTACTTAATCATCGGTTTCTGAAAGTTTCTGCAAAGCCTCTTTCGCGGCCTTTTGAGATGCATCCTTTTTGCTTTTTCCTGAGCCCTTGCCCAAAACCTTGTTGTTTAAGGTGATATTAACTACAAACGTTTTATTGTGGTCCGGCCCTGATTTTTTAACTAATATGTATTTAGGGATAACTTTGAAGATGCTTTGAGTATATTCCTGCAGTTCTGATTTAAAGTCCTTAAAATGCAAACTCCCCTTGTTTGCTGATGAAAGTATATCTTTGAAGTGCTTTTTAATTGCCTTGAAAACACGCTTGTATCCACCATCAAGATAAATAGCAGCGATGAGTGCTTCATAAGTGTCAGCAAGTATTGAGTTTTTGTTTCTCCCGTCTGTAGCATCTTCCCCTTTACTTAAGAGTAAAAAACCTCCCAGATTTAATTTGCGGGCAAGATCAGCAAATCTTTTCTCGTTAACTATGGCGGATCTTAATTTAGTTAAATATCCTTCATCATGGTGTGGAAAATCATCCATTAATAAATGACCGATAACAAGATCAATAACAGCATCTCCTAAAAATTCGAGACGTTCGTTATCACTGCATTCAAGCTCCTGATTTTCATTTGCGTAAGACTTGTGTGTGAATGCTTGATTTAAAAGAGATAGTTTCTTAAAACTGTAAGAGATATTTTTCTGTAATCGCTTAAGTTGTTGTTTTCTATCTTTATTCATTGCCACCCCTCTGAACTTAATATGACTTATAAAATAAAACGTGATGTTAATTGTTGAATTCTCATCACTTTAAACCCGTAACAAGTAAGTAGAAGCTTTAAATCTATGCTCCTTACTTCTTCTGATATTTCAAATAGTTGAATAGTTATTGTGATTTACTATAGTAAAAATCAGGAAACCAGTCAAATGATATTTGAAAAGGGTTTAAAAAGTGATTGGTTGTGAGATGAAGAGATATATTATATGGATTAGGTGGAATAAAAAATAATTCGCAAAAAGTAATTGACAAATTTAAAATATTATAATACTCTTAGATGATTATTAATTGTGAGGTGTTTATGGGTACTTATAATGCAAAAAAGAATGAGGTTGAAAGATCCTGGTATATCGTTGATGTCAATAATAAAGTACTGGGTAAGGTGGCTAGCAAGATAGCTACAGTACTTAGAGGGAAGCACAAGCCGGTCTTTACTCGTCATGTAGATACAGGTGATTTTGTAGTAGTTATCAATGCTGGAAAAGTACATTTCACGGGTAATAAACTGGAAAACAAGCAATATTATCGGCACAGTGGTTACCCTGGTGGCCTTAAGGTTGCAAATGCCAGTGAAATGTTAGAGAAAAAACCTGAAAATATTATTAGATATGCTGTGAAAGGAATGCTGCCAAAAAATAGACTTGGCAGGCAGCAGTTTAAAAAGCTGAAGGTTTACTCTGGCACTGATCATCCACATAAAGCACAAATGCCAAAAGAGCTAAAAGTTTAATTTTTCAACGCAGATTTACCCCGTTAGATATTTATTTATGTAGCAAGTAGATTTTACTATAAGTTAACCCTAGTCGATAGATTGCCTGCTTCTCAAGGTTCACTATCTAATGGGGGTACCGCTAAGACCACAGAGGTGAATAAAAAATACAATTAAAGGTGTGTATATTATGGAAAATAATGTATTCAGCGCAACTGGGAAAAGGAAAGCTGCTATTGCAAGAGTCAGGCTAATGCCTGGTGAAGGAAAGTTTGAAATAAATAAAAGAACGCTTGATAATTATTTTGGAAGAGAAACATCCAAGATGATTATCAGGCAACCCTTTGAATTGACTGAGACCACAGGGAAATATGACATTTTAATAAATGTAAAAGGTGGTGGTATCAGTAGTCAGGCAGGAGCGATTAGACATGGTATTTCGAAAGCACTTCTTGAGGTAAACTCTGATTTTAGAGACGTCTTGAAAAAAGCCGGTTTAATAACACGTGATTCCAGAATAAAAGAACGCAAAAAGTACGGTCAAAGAAAGGCAAGAGCTAAGTTTCAATTTTCTAAGAGATAAAAGGTCTTTTAAAATTTCCTTTAAAGGAGACCTTTGGTCTCCTTTTTTTTAATCGTTTTGTAAACAAAGGATAACAGTGATAAAAGTTGCTATTATAGGAGCAAGTGGATATACGGGTTTAGAATTGATGAGATTGTTATCTCAGCATCCCCACGTGGAGCTTGTTGCAGTAACTTCAGAGAAATTTTCTGAAAGGAAGGTTGACGAGGTATTCCCTTATCTTCTCAACAAAATAGAACTAGCTTTTCATTCTCTCTCTGAACAAAAAGGTATAAGTGAAGCTGACTTTGTTTTTGTTGCTTTACCACACAGGGAAGCTATGGGTATCGTTCCTCAATTGATAAAACAGGGGAAGAAGGTAGTGGATTTGAGTGCTGATTTTCGTTTTAGAGAATCTGCTGTTTATGAAAAATGGTATCAAACACATACCGCTCCTGAATTGCTGAAAGACGCCATATATGGTTTGCCTGAACTTTATCGGGAGAAGATAAAGAATGCCCAGTTAATTGCAAATCCCGGGTGTTACCCGACAGCTGTGCTGTTGTCATTAGCTCCCGTTGTGAAAAAGGAGGTTATTGATTTAAATACTGTAATAGTCGATGCAAAATCTGGTGTCAGTGGAGCGGGAAGAAGTGTAGTGCTTTCTTCTCTTTTTGCTGAAGTTAATGAAGGAGTGAAGGCCTATAAAATAGCTCAGCACCGGCATTCTCCAGAAATGGAGCAAGAACTGAGTTTGATTGCTCAAAAGAATGTTAATATTTCTTTTAGCCCTCACCTCATTCCCATGAGTCGAGGAATCCTGGCTACAATCTATGCAACGCTGTCAGTAAAGATGTCAGAAAAGGAGATTTTTGATTTTTATAAGACCTTTTATCAGAATGATGTATTTGTAAGGATTTGTCCTTTGGCAACCTTTCCAACTACAAATCAGGTAAAAGGTTCCAATTACTGTGATATCAGTATCACCATTGATTTCAAAACAAATCGGCTTATTATCGTTTCCGTTATTGATAATTTGCTTAAAGGTGGTTCAGGACAGGCAGTTCAGAACATGAATATCATGGCAGGTTTTAAAGAAGATTCAGGTATTGACCAGCCCACGCTTTTCCCTTGAGTATTTTCAATACTTTACCACAAAGAATATGTAACCACGAAGATTAGTGGTTGCGAATTATTTAACAGAGACAATAAGTTTAATTGCTTCCTTCTTAGTAGATATACTGCCTTCCCTTTCTGCATTTTCAATCAGAGACAGTAATTCCCCAACTTTTTCCCCCGGTTTTAAGTGCAAAACTTCCATGATTTCATTTCCGTTGAGCAGTGGTTTTAACATGCTTTTAGGGTATTCTTGGAAATAGTAATCTATTAAATCATTAACAAGATTAAAGATGGGAATTTCATTTTTTCCATCTAGCGATGATTTTCGAGTTGCCATAAAATCAGCAAGAGAGACTATAAGTGTATCTAAAAAAACATCCTTGGCATCTTTTAAAAAGCGATACTTTGCACGATCAGTTATTCTTTTCAAGTGGTAAAGGTTAAAGAGTCGCATATGATGTCTGGTTGCAGTGCTGATAATACGACTTGTTTTTCTTCCCAGCTTAAACCGTTTAGAAATTCTCTGATTAATTTTAGCTCCAATGCGGTCGTGATGGTAGAAATGTATCTGATTCCCTCTATTATTTTTAGTTAATGGTTTTCCTGTATCGTGTAAGAACCCCGTGAATATGAGAATTTGATTTCTTTTGATTTCACTTTCAAGTTTCTCACTGAAATAAATTGTAAGTGATTCCTCATATTTGGGAAAGTAGTATTTGATATTTTGCAAAATCGCTTCTGTAAAGTGAGCAGTTTTAAGTGAGTGTTCCCATAAATCATAATCATGGTATTCCCCCTGTTCTATGCCCCTAAAACTTTCAATTTCCGGTATCAGTAAAGGCAAAAGCCCCAGTCGATCGAGTTCTAACATTGATTGATTGACGTCAGGCAAATTCAGGATTTTAAAGAATTCACTTCTTATCCTCTCCCAGGGGCACTTTAGTAAATATTCTTTTGTTTTTTTAATAAGATTAAGTGTCTGAGATTCTAAGGTAAAGTTGAAATGTCTGGAGAATCTTACAGCACGAAGTATCCTCACTGGATCGTGACTGAAAGAGGTAGAAGATGAGATTCGAACCTTCTTTTTTTTTAAATCTTCAATCCCATTGGTAGGATCAATAAGATTAAGTTTTTTTCTCTCAAAGATATCATTTAAATTAAGAGCGATAGAATTTATGGCAAAATCTCTGTTAAGTAAATCACGGTTTAAATCTCCATTTAAAATTGGAGAAAAATCCATGGTGTAATCTTCACCCTGATGGTTAATGATAACTCTATAGTTCCCTCTTCTTTTATCGAGACAAAAAAAGCTTCCCTGAAAAGATTGTGAGAAATCTAAGGCTATGGAGCTTACATTACTTCCAACCAGAAAATCTATGTCTTTGCTGATAGAACCAACAAGGTATAAATCTCTTATTACCCCACCCACCAGAAATAATTCCTGATTATATTTTTTAGAGATTTCAAAAGCCGTTTTTATAAAAAGTGAATGTAAAAGCTTGTCGAGCATAATGTCTCGGAAATTGTTCAACTTGTGAAGTTAAGAAGTGTTATATGGAAGTTGTTAATCTTGCCAATTTTGTGGAATAGTAGAGTAATGGAATAGTGGAAATATCTGCGTTGATCTGCGTCCTATTTTACAACCCCACTCCATCAATTAATGCCTGACAATTAGGACATTTGCTGTCTTTTATCCTGTTTTCGATTATATTAAAGCCAAGTCGCTGTATTAAGAGGTTGTTGCAGTTATAACAAAAGGTATTTTCACTCCCCTCGCCAGGTACATTACCTTCATAAACATATCGCAAGCCCTCGCTCAAACCAATCTCTCTGGCTTTTCTTAAAGTTTTAATGGGGGTACGCGGTTTATCCGTAAGTCGATAAGTAGGATAATATGCAGTGATATGCCAGGGGATGCGTTCATCCAGATTTTTTATAAACCTTGCAATATCACGAAGTTCATGATCAGAATCATTATGTGAAGGAATGATTAAGGTGGTAATTTCTATCCAAATCCCCAGTTGATGGTAAAGTGTTATAGAATCTAAAACGGGCTGTAATTTAGCACCACAAACATTGCTGTAGAATTCATCGGAAAAACTTTTTAGATCTATGTTAGCCCCATCAAGATAAGGCTGGATGGTCTTTAACGCTTCTGAAGTGATATATCCATTGGTGACAAAATTATTGTATATCCCTTCATCCTTTGCCATTTTTGCCGTTTCATAGGCGTATTCAAAGTAGATGGTGGGTTCAGTGTAGGTATATGATATGCTTCTGCATTCATACTCTTTGGCAAGTGATACAATCCTTGAGGGATGAAGATCATTTCCTGCAATATATTTCTCGTCTCTGGGCAATTGAGAAATACTGGAATTCTGGCAGTGAAGGCATTTGAAATTGCATCCAACAGTGGACATGGAGAATGAGCGCGACCCGGGGAAAAAGTGGAATAATGGTTTTTTCTCGATAGGGTCAACATTCTCACTAATAGATTTCCCGTAAACCAGGCTGTAGAGAATGCCTTCCCTATTTTCTCTCACTCTACAAATTCCTTTTTTACCTTCCTTGATAATACAGCGGTGATGACAAAGGAAGCAACTGACCTCCTGATTTTCACCTTTCTGGCAAAACATGGCTTCTTTCATTTAACTTCTCCTTGCGTATAACCACAGAGAACACAGCGCAGCAAAGCCGCAACCAAAAGAAATATAACCACGA
>CAZOKO010000036.1:0-23083 GCA_964580455.1 uncultured Thermodesulfobacteriota bacterium
TACTCTTTTTGCTTAATCTGTTGCGTAAAATATGTTAAGTTGCGGAACTGCTGATCTCCCGTTAAAAAACTTGACAATACAAACAAATAATAATAGTTTTGCACATGATAGGGGCTCGACCATCTCCATCTATACCGTAGCTTGATCAACTCACCACATTTCTTATACAATCCAAAATCCCATATCCGGAATCAGATGCTCCTTGTTCTTTATACCCCTATCTCTAAATTGAACTACTTCTACAAATCTTAATATATCATTCTTAACCAGTTAATTATAAAATATGAGGAACCCAAAATCATCTGTTCCTGCTGAAAGGATTGAACAGGCAATTCTTCTCATATGTGGGCAGAAGGTCATGATGGATAGGGATCTGGCCGAGCTTTATGGTGTTACAACTGGTAATTTAAATAAAGCCGTTAATAGAAACTTAGCCCGTTTTCCAGACGATTTTATGTTTCAGCTAACACCTGATGAATATAACTCTTTAAGATTCCAATTTGGAATCTTAAAGAAGGGACAACATTCAAAATATTTGCCTTATGCCTTTATAGAACAAGTCGTGGTCATGCCTTACATGATCTTCGCGGTTCAATAGTTTTTGATATTTTGCAATAAACATCAGCGATTATCTGCGGGAATCTGTGTCCCATTTTAATCTAGAGGTCCCAGAAGCAGATTGGCTTTCAGCTCAAAGAACGCCGTGCCACTTACAGCGCAAAGAGAAAACGCAATAAGAGCTGATATCGTAATTATTTTTATAATATGCATCAATTTCATGATCTGCTTCAGATTTATTTACATAGATAAATATGAGCCAAGAGCAGACCCCTTAACCCCTTAATTTGGTTTTTCGGGATTTACACATTTCTGTGATAAAGGTAGGAAGGAAAACTGACCGCAGGAGATTCTCTGTCAAAATCAAGGTTCAAATGGGGTCGGACCAGGCTAATCAATTGATATCAGATAAAAAAGTCTCAAAAATAGGGCATTTTTTGGCCTTAAACGGTTCTTTTTAGGCGTAAAAATGAAGGTTTAAGAACTAATTCAAGCTGTTGCAAGTTCCTTATAGTGCTCTTTTTGGCCTTTAAAAGTAGCTTCTAAGCATGAAAAACGTTGATTTTTAGAGTGATTATGCAAATAATTCATAAATTTAGCTTTGTCCGACCCAAGTGACAAGATGAAAAAGGAGGCAAAACAATGGAGCACGATTACAACGAAAGACGGCACGCAGATCTATTACAAGGACTGGGGCACGGGGCAGCCCATCGTCTTCAGCCACGGCTGGCCACTCAATGCCGATAGTTGGGAGGCGCAGATGCTCTTCCTGACATCCAACGGCTATCGCTGCATCGCCCATGACCGTCGCGGACATGGCCGCTCCAGCCAGCCCTGGAACGGCAACGAGATGAACACTTACGCCGACGACCTCGCAACGCTCATCGAGACGCTCGAACTCAAGAATGCCGTGTTGTTCGGATTCTCCACGGGCGGCGGTGAAGTGGCCCGTTATATCGGCCGCCACGGAACGAAGCGCGTGGCCAAGGCAGGCCTGATCTCTGCTGTCCCGCCGCTGATGTTGAAGACGGCGGCCAATCCCGACGGCCTGCCGATCGAAGTCTTTGACCAACTCCGTGCCGCCTCCACCGCTGACCGCTCGCAGCTCTATAAGGATCTCGCCAGCGGTCCGTTTTTCGGCTTCAACAGGCCGGGTGCCAAGGTTTCGCAGGGCATGATTGACTGGTTCTGGCTTCAGGGAATGCAGACTGGTCACAAGAATGCGCTCGACTGCATCAAGGCCTTCTCCGAGACGGACTTTACCGAGGACCTGAAAAAGTTCGACGTGCCGACGCTTATCCTTCACGGCAATGACGACCAGATTGTCCCGATCGGCGCCGCGGCCCTGGCTTCAGCGAAGCTCGTCAAAAACGCGTCCCTGAAGGTCTACCCAGGCGCACCGCATGGCCTGACCGACACGCACAAGGACCCGTTAAACGCCGACCTGTTGGCATTCCTCAAGGCCTAAGGCCGCTTTGCCGATAGGGATCACGTCTTCTTGTCATATTCAATATTGTTTAGCCTTGAGAAGAAGGGGTTAAAAAATAAGGGGCTGAATCTTTTCTTGTCTCATTTGATAAAATAATTTGCCTCACCCACAAAATTCACTATAAAATACTTCGGGTGATTTTGCCGTTAGACAGAAAAATGAAATTCAAGTTTGAAGATATTGAGATGGCCTATGATTTTGTGAGTAGCTCCTCGTACGGGATGAACTCAGCCGTCCTGAGGAAAGACACCGGCAAGATTCTCTATCAGTCTGAAATGAGTGACATGGACGAAATCTCAGAGGAGGACTGGGACTCAGACAACTCGGTGGAGATCCCCCATAAGAATGACCTCGACTTGGGTAAACGCCTTGTCTTCGATTTTACCGCCGCGAACCTGCCCGCTGATCTCGACCATGTCCGTCATATATTCAGCAGACGTGGAGCCTACAGTCGATTCAAGGAGTTTGTTGAATCAAAGGGGCTTCTTCAGTCTTGGTATGATTTCGAAGCCGAACAGCAAAAACGAGCTCTTCGACAGTGGTGCGAGGAAAATGATATAGAACTAACAGAATAATATCGAAGAGGGGGGGCTCCGTTTGACTTTTTCCATGTTTCGCGAGTGAGGTTAAGGAGTAAAATAACAAGTAGAGAGGGACTAAGTTTATTCCACCAGCAGTGAAATGGAGAGAGAAGAGTTCTGATCTCCCCTGCCGCATTCGAGGATAGCGTTTAAGACTTCATTTTCCTTTCCTGAAGTTCCACCAATGGACACCCACTGGCCCAGTGGAACAGACAATCTGGTCTGTGCACTTGTGAAATGGATGGTTCCTTCTTCTCCCTCTGACGACACATAGGAGATTCTCGGAGTAATATCAATATGTGCAATCTTTCCGGTAACGACTGGACGCACCTCAAAGCCGGTTTCAACTCTCCTGAAAACCACCGTATCAACAAGCTGGGCATAACGGCGGCTTAAGTAAATCCATCTCTCCCGGTAGGGGATGTCCTCTCCTGCTATGATATAAGCCGAACTTCCAGAGGTGACAGTAATGAACGATTCGGAAGACCGCTGTTTCAGATTGGTCTCATCACGAACACCAATATTGATATCCCCCCGTTTTTTTCTTCCCTTGGAAACTTCCCATCCTTTACCTGAAACACTGCCTCCTACAGATAACGATTGGTCTTTGGATGAGCGCACCTCCTGAAACTTTATCCTTACTCTGACCTGCCTGCCCAGTACGTCAACGTTTGGTAAAAATGCGCGTATCTTCTTAATCGATTCCTCATTGTCTGTTATGATGAGTGAATTTGTCAGCTCGTCAGCCACTGCTTCCCCCGTTCGAGAAAGCATGGGTTTTACAACAGGAAGCACATCAGAGGCACTTCTGTAGTTAATCTGTATCCTGACGGTCTCTGCCCGGCACACACCTGACAGGATCATCATAGAAAAGAAGAGACAACCGAAAAGACGAATAATATTGTTTTCATTCAATCTGGTTTGCATAAAAAACTCCTGTAATCACACCCTAATTTGCCACCATCCACCACAGAGTACGCTGTGAGAAGAATATATTTCATAAAAGCAGTCGGTTGCACCTTCCCTTCTCCTCTAAACTGGCTCATTTGTCAAGGGGAAAGATGTGCTCAAATCTTTAATTGACTATCCATTCCATGTGTTGTATTAACAGTCCGTGGGATTAGGGAACTGGTTGCTGTACTTGATGAATATCATGTATAAGCAAGATACAGCGGCCTTTGGATTATACTCAAACGAAGTATTCAACCTGAACCACTCCTTAAGGTAAAAATGTGGCTTTAAAAAAGGTTGTCTTTCAAGAAGGAAACTTTCCTTACCAATGTTCTGGATGCAAATTATGCGAGCTGGTTTGTTCCTTCACCCACTACAAAATATTCAACCCCTCTCTTTCCAGAATCAGGGTGATAACGCGCGAGTCTGAGCTCATAGATTTTCCGATCACCTGTAAGCAATGTGCCGATCCTCCCTGCCATAACGTCTGCCCCACACAAGCAATCAGCAGGAATAATCTGGGGGTAAACCAGATAGACAGAGAGCGTTGCATCGGTTGTGGTGAATGTGTTTCCGCTTGCCCTTTCGGTGCCATCTATATTCCTGACAATGAGGAAATTCCCATTTCATGCGATCTTTGTGGGGGAGACCCCCAGTGCGTTCACTACTGTCCACGTGAGGTGCTCATCTATACCAGCAATGAAAGCCTGGCAAGAAATAAACGAGGGAAAATAATACCCCATTACGATAGTATAAGCCAGGAAGAGTGAGTATGCTCATAACGCAAAGGAGCTAAAGGTAATGAAAGGTGGCTATGGTGGCACCATTTTATGGGTTGACCTGGAGAAAAAGGAACTGGTGAGAGAATCCCTCAAGCCTCAACTCGCGAAATCCTTTATCGGGGGAAGAGGGATCAACTCATGGTTGCTTTATAAAAATGTCATTCCAAAAGAAAGTCCTTTCCATCCACAAAATCCTCTCATCTTCGGCATCGGCCCTATAACGGGAACCATGCTCCCTGCCGCAAGCCGTTTCACAGTCACAGCCAGGTCTCCCCTGACCTATGGGCAGGGAGATGCTAACGCTGGAGGCTATTTTGGTCCGGAGCTCAAATTCGCCGGATATGACCACATCGTCTTTGTGGGCAGGTCTAAAAGTCCCGTGTATCTCTTTATCGAAAATGACCGTGCAGAACTTAAGGATGCCAACCATCTCTGGGGAAAAGACACGTGGGAAACCCAACGGCTTATCAGGGAAGAGCTTAACGATGAAGACATTCAAATAGCCTGCATCGGACCCGCTGGAGAAAAAATGGTGAGGGTAGCCTGCATCATCCATGGACTAAAAAGGGCAGCAGCCAAAGGGATGGGTCCCATTATGGGTTCTAAAAATCTTAAAGCGGTCGCTGTCAGGGGAACAAAAGGAGTGAAGGTGGCCAATCCCGATGAGTTTTTCCACATCTGTACCGGTATCCTGAAAGACTATCAGAGAAAAGATCTCACCCTCTACGGAACACCAGTCAGCCTTCTTTACGAAGAGAAAAAGGGCATCAGTTGGGCTTCTAAAAACCTTCAGACGACCAAGTTTCCCGGTCTTAGAAATATCACTCCGGATAAATTCAACGAAAAGTACCTACATCACCTCAAAGCCTGCTTTGGGTGCAGTATCTCCTGTGGCCGTTCATATAAGGTTAAAGAGGGAGAATTTAAGGGGCTTTACGGTGAAGGCCCTGAACTGGCTGCTTTTTGGTCCTGGGGAACTCAGCCACAGGTGGACAATCTCGCCGCCGTTCTTAAATCAGATGTCTTAAGCAACCAGATGGGAGTAGATTGTATGGAAACAGGAGATACCATAGCTTTCGCGATGGAATGTTATCAGAGGGGTATCCTCTCCAGGGAAGAAACCGCCGGCCTTGAATTAACATGGGGCAATTACAAAACTGTACATAAGCTGATTCAACAGATTGCCCATCGAGAGGGGATAGGTGAAATTCTTGGTGAAGGAATGCGCATCGCAGCCCAAAAGATTGGCAAGGGAGCAGAGTATTTTTCCAGACATATCAAGGGACAGAGTTTCCCGGCTGAGATGAGGGTTAAGCATGGAAGCGTTCTGGGTTACTTAACTTCCACCCGGGGAGCTGATCACTTAAGAGGAATTGCCGTAGATGACCTGATGCCGATAAAGCATATTAAGGAACATTTCGGCGAAGAGGCTCTTAGAAGCAATGGTCTTATCGGTAAAGGAATGGCAACTAAATGGGTGCAGGATATGACCACCATCCCTGACCTGCTTGGGATATGTAAGATTTTCTATGTCTTAAGTGCCGCTTATACTGAATTTACTCCAGATGACTTCGCCCGCATCTATACTACTGCCACCGGGATGGAACTATGCGGCGAAGATCTCCTTAAAGCAAGTGAGCGGGTCTATAATGTAGAGCAGGCATTTAATGTTAAGATAGGGGGTTTTTCAAGAAAAGATGATGTGCTTCCCGACCGCCTGTTCGAGGAAAAACTGGATGGTGGTCCTGCACAGGGGAAAAGACTCCAAAGGGAGCATCTCGAGAAGCTACTGGACGATTATTATGATGCCAGAGGCTGGGACAGGCTGACAACTGCTCCAACTCGAAAAACCCTTGAGGCCCTTGACCTCAAATCGGTTGCCGACGATTTAGAAAAACAGAACCACTAAAAAACAAATCACCATAAGAGAGGGGTAATTTTATTAATTATAGCAAGATTTTTCTTGAAATTATTATTTTCTCTACTTATAATGCATTTAACAAACACACTAATGTTAATTTTTACAACCAATAAGGAGGGAACAGCTTATGGCAGCACAGGCAAAACCAATGACAAAGGCACAACTGGTCACAGAACTTTCAGGGCAACTGGACATAACAAAAAATGATGTCAATAGTTTTATTGATGCCATCACGGCCATTGCTTACAAGGAAACAAAAAAGAAAGGTTCATTCACTCTCCCGGGAGTGGGCAAACTGGTTTTGGTGAAACGTAAAGCACGCATGGGCAGAAACCCCGCAACCGGTGAAACAATAAAAATAAAGGCCAAGACAGTTGTAAAATTCAGGGTTGCCAAGGCATGTAAAGACGCAATTATCCCACCCAAATAGTTGCCCTTAGCTTTTCAAAGGAAAAACATTCCCGGTATCAAGATGGTACCGGGTTTTTTATTTTTAAGACATCTGCCAAAATTGATGGTTTATTTTATTATTCAAACATGATATAGAACTAATTAAAGTCTAATCTAACAATCACAATAGGAGTTTTCATGGCGAAGGCAACTGTAGCAATTCTTAGAACAAAACCGGAAACAGTAGTGGAAGACTACAGGCGGCTCTGTGAACTGGCAGGGCTGAAGGATGGACTTGATTCCTCTGCTACTACTATTTTAAAGGATAATATTACCTGGCATAATGTGTTTCCTGGTGTAAACACTACCCCCTGGCAGCTTGAGGGAACAATTGAAGGACTCAAGGAATCAGGATTCAGTGATCTGGTTACCGTTCACAATCACACAGTGGTTACCATACCGGAAAAGGGTGAAGAGGATTTAAAGTTCAAACCGATCTACGATCGCTACAACATTCCCGTGCTCTTCAATTTTAGAGATGAAGACATGCGCTGGATTGAATACAGGCCAAAGTTTAAAACGCTGGCGCTCCACAAAATTTTCCCCGAGGGGATAAGAATTCCTGACTATTTTCAGGGGAAAAATATTGTCCACATGCCAACCGTAAAAACGCACTCCTACACGACCTACACAGGGGCACTCAAAAATGCCTTTGGCGGGCTGCTCAACTACCACCGTCACTATACCCACACCTGGATCCATGAAACCCTGGTAGATCTTCTTGCCATCGGCAGGGAGATTCATACGGGAATGTTTGCAACCATGGATGGAACTACTGCAGGTTCAGGCCCGGGCCCACGCACTGTAAAACCACATGATAAAAATGTTATTCTGGCCTCTACTGACCAGGTAGCAATTGACACAGTAGCTGCAAAACTTATGGGATTCAACTGGCGTGACCTCCCCTGTATCTATCTCTCTCATGAAAATGGTCTCGGCATTGGGGATCCAGCAGATATTGAGATAGTCGGGGATACGGATGCGGCAAAGGAAAACTGGAACTTTGAAGTAGGTGTAAATCTGGCAACCGGCGCCGGAAGAATATTCTGGTTCGACACACCTCTGAAACATCTTCAAAAACTGTTCTTCCAGACACCGATTGTCAATATATTTATCTTTGCTTCAGAATTTTACCATGATAAAATCTGGTATAAAACTAAAGGTATGCCCATGGTAAAGAAATGGGAATCTGAATCACCCTGGGGGAAAATGTTTGCAGGCTACCCAAAGTAATAAAGGACATGCGAATTAATCTCTAAAACCCAGCGTATCAATTACATCCTCAATTAACCTGAAATCTTCCTGGGTAACATTCAATAGCTGAAACCCCTTATCATAAAAACATTGGGAAATAAAGGAGACAAGGAGATCACTATGGTCACAGCGGATAAAATAAAATCTTTGCTCAATTTGAAACTACATCCGGAGGAAGGTGGATATTTTGTGGAAACATATCGGTCTCATGAATACATCCCGAAGGATGAACTGCCAGATAGTTATAAAAGCGACAGGCCACTTGCAACTGCAATTTACTATCTGCTCACACCCGATACTTTCTCTATAATGCACCGGCTTCCAGCAGACGAGATTTTCCACTTTTATCTGGGCGACCCGGTCGAAATGCTTCAACTGTTGCCGGACGGATCTGGCAGGGCAATCACACTTGGACCTGATATCTTAAATGGAATGCATCTGCAATTCGCGGTAGGGAAAGGTGTATGGCAGGGATCAAGGCTACTTCCCGGCGGGAAATTCGCTCTTTTAGGCACAACCATGTCACCGGGATTTGAGCCCCGTGACTTCGAATCCGGACAGAGAGATGTACTGGTTGATTCTTATCCTCAATTCCGAGATTTAATTACTGCCTTAACAACCCCTACCGCTCGCTAATCATTCCCCAGAGGGAAACCTTAAGTGGTTCTGCAAACATCTCCGTCTTTTCTGCAAAAGCCTTTGTATAAGGCTTTTGCAGATGTTCATCCAGGTCCCTCTTGCTCTTCCAGCATTCATAAAACATGAAAAGCGATTTACTGTCAGCCGACTGATACAGGTCATAAACGATGCAGCCCGTCTCAGACCTGGACGGTTCTATGAGTTTTAAAAGCTCCCCCCTTATCTTTTCCTCCATGCCCTCTTTTACCTTGATTTGAGCTATAACGGTAACGCTTTTGTCTGACATCTATACTCTCCTTTCTGGAGTATTTTACAAATTAACCTGCAATCCCTTTTCCTTCAAATACTTCTTAACCTCTCCAATACTTAAAATGCGGTAGTGAAAGACTGAGGCGGCAAGTAAAATCTGGGCACCGCCTTTTACAGCTCCCTCATAAAAATGTTCCAGCTTTCCTGCCCCACCTGAAGCCACTACCGGCAGATCAACCGCATCTGCAATAGCCCTGGTAAATTCCAGGTCATAGCCATCTTTGGTTCCATCAGCATCCATGCTGGTTGGGAGGATCACACCGGCACCCAGCTCCTGACACTCTTTTGCCCAGGAAATGGCATCCTTTCCCACAGGTTTGGTGCCACCCGAGACCACCAGTTCAAATCCAGACGGCATCTCGGCATTCTTCCTGCCATCTACGGCAATGGTAATTCTCCCTGATCCAAATTTTTCCGCTGCCTCCTTGATGATGTCTGGATTTTTTACCGCAGCGCTGTTCATGGAAATCTTACTTGCACCAGCCTCAAGCACCAGCTCAATATCTTCTAAACTGGATATCCCCCCACCTACTGTCAGAGGAATATCTATAACCGATGAGACATTTTTAACCCATTCCAGTCTGGTCTTCCGATTTTCCAAAGTGGCAGCGATATCCAGCATGGCAAGCTCATCGGCTCCCTCTTTCTGATACAACCGGGCATTTTCTACCGGATCACCGGCATCTTTCAAATTAACAAAATTGATTCCTTTTACTACCCGTCCTTCTTTCATATCAAGACAGGGCATGATTTTAATTGTTTCCATCTCTCTCTCCTTTCCTGAGGTTTAGCTTCACCACTGATGACACAGAGTATCTTACTATGGACTCTGGGGTCTAAATTTAGCAACCTTTTAAATGGGGTACCAGTATTAACTGCCGAAGATATCACATTTTCTAACAAGCCACAATTTTAAAAATAAATTTCTATCTTTACATCTCTTATTGTTTCCACTATTATTTTTGGTACATGAAGGTATTGCTAAATTATTATTCTATCTCAAAAAGTACTGAATGATCATTTTTATAAAAAGATCGATTCTTATATCCTTAATTATTTTTGCACACCCTGGATGTAGTTCTCAGATCAGACTCAGCTCCTGTTATACTAATACCATGGGGATGAAACTGATATTGATCCCTGCCGGGGAATTTATGATGGGAAGTCCTCCGTCAGAAAAGGGCAGGTTTCCCTGGGAGGGTCCTCTTCATAAGGTTTATCTGGATGCATTCTATCTCGGCGAAAAAGAGGTAACAGTAGAGCAGTGGAAGAAATTTATCGAAGATACCTCTTATGACTGGGATAAATGGTCTCTTCTTAAAGAATATGCCCCCGGTGATAATTACCCTATCATATTTACAACCTGGGATGATACCCAGGCATTTTGCCGGTGGCTATCCAAAAAGGAAGGAAAAACATACCGCCTCCCTACCGAATCCGAATGGGAGAAAGCAGCCCGAGGCGGACAGGAGGGAAAGAAATATCCCTGGGGGGATGAAAGACCCGACGGAAGCCAGTGTAATTTTGCAGATAAAAATACCGATTTCTACTGGTCAGATAAAAATGCTGACGATGGATATGTCTTCACTGCTCCAGTTGGAAGTTTCCCACCCAATGGTTACGGACTCTATGATGTAGCGGGGAATGCCTGGGAGTGGTGCCAGGATTGGTTCGATTTTGATTACTATAAGAATAGCCCGGCAAAAAATCCAAAAGGACCGTCAACTGCAATTGATCGTGCTATTCGGGGTGGTTCCTGGTGTAACGATAATACCATCATTCGCTGTGCCTTTCGGGGTTACATACTTCCTGATGTTCCCAGCCATCTCCGTGGCCTTCGTCTGGCGATGGACCCATAAATATTTTAACCACAGAGGGCACAGATAGAACGTTCGTTTACTAGAAAATCCTCAGTGATCTCTGTGGTTCATTTTTTACAATACTATAAATAAGGGGACGGAAATGACAGAGCAGGAAAAAGAGAAAAAAGTAAAGATGAAAATTAAATTTTCAGAGGACGTCCTAAGGGGAGTGTATGCGAACAACATGTTTATAGCCCATACCAGAGAGGAGTTCATTCTTGATTTTATAAACACCTTCCCACCGCAGGGAATTGTCAATGCGAGGGTCATTATCAGTCCTGGTCATCTCAAACGGATAATAAAAACCCTGGGTAGGAGCCTTGAAAAATATGAAAAAGCATTTGGAGTAATACAGGAGGCACCAGAACCCAAAGAACCTACCGTCGTTCATTAAAAATAGTTCGCCGCAGAGGACACAGAGGGGAGGAGAGATAAAATCATCTAACTTATTGATATATAGATAATTCTCTGGCTCCCCCGTTAGATAGTAGGACTTGAAAAATAGGTAATTTATTCAACATTATAAACATATAACAAGTTCACCTGCCATATAGAAAGTATCTAACGGGGTGAATCTGTGGTTTGGTTTTGACAAAACATTCAAATTAGAAAGGAGGCAACTATGCCAAAATTAAGACAACCAAAATTCCCTCCTGCTCTTCTTTCAATCCTTAAGCAGGAAAAGATTAAGCTAAAAAACTTTCCCTCAGCTAAAGCATTTGAAAAAGTCCTTCTCAAGTTTCTAAAGGAACAAAATGTTCTCCACTTAAGCACATGTAAAAACAATCTGCCTCGCGCCACTCCTCTGGAGTATCGTCTTCATGGTCTCACTTTTTATATTCTTTCAGAAGGGGGGAGTAAGTTTAACAATCTCAAAGTTAACAAGAACGTATCCTTTTCTATCGCAGCTCCTTACAACTCTAACAAAGACTTCTGGGGAGCAAAGGGACTGCAAGCCTGGGGCAAGGCAAAAGTATACAGCATGAAAACCAATCCTCGTCGATTCAAAGATGCTCTGAAGAAGATGAAAGCACTTGACACCATGAAGAAGATAGGAATGAAGGAGCTCCCTCCACAATTTAATTACCGAGTGATTGAAATCACACCAGGTAGAATCAACTATGGAAATCTAAGGGAGGGAGTTTATCACGTCATCTGGACAAAAAAATAGAAGGAGGTGCCTATACCTTGAAGGTAAAAGATCTGGGAGCAGTAAGCAAAAAAGATTTTCTGAAAAAAGTAAAGGAAAACCAGATAGGCTCTGCTGAGATTATTGGAGTATATAAAAGGAAAAGATAATCATTACACTTGAATCCTATAACCCTCGACTCCTTGAATCCTTTTTTAAATTCTTTTCTATGATTCTTGTTGCTGACAACCTCCACATCATGAGCCCAACTGTGGCAAAGGCTGTAAAGGAAAGAGATCCTTTGCCATTACAAAAAATCGCTGCGCGCTGCAAAAAAACCAATGCCTATGCCATGGATATCAATCTTGGACCTTTAAAGCGCAGTGCAGAAGAAATCATAACCTTTGTGATAGAAACAGTTCAGGACACCTTCGGAGGAAGGCTCTTACTGGATTCCATTCAACCGGAGGTCTTAAAAGCAGGAATTGCAGCCTGTAAAACACCTCCCATCATCAACGGTTTCTCTCTGGAAGAGGCTAAAGTAACTTCTATTCTTCCCCTTGCAGCCGAGTATCAGACAGAAATCATAGGTTTTCTAATAAACAAAAAAGGGCAGGTTCCTTCAAGTGCTGAAGAGAGATTAGAAATAGCTTCTCAACTGGTAGTAAAAGCAGAAGAGTGTGGAGTTCCTCAAGAAAGAATAATAATCGATCCCGTGCTGGTTCCTCTGACCTGGCAGGATGGAACACGATACAACCGTGAGCTCTTAGAGGTAATCCACCTTCTGCCCCAGCTTTTCGAAAAACCGATCAGGACTATAGTGGGGCTTTCAAACCTTGGTGCCGGCTCACCTGATAAAACTGCCAGGGCAACAGTAGAATCTACTTTCATCCATATGTTAGCCACTTTAAAATTAGACTACATCCTCATGGATATTATGCACAAGAGCTCTCTTGGTGCCCTAAACCTAAGTCAGTTACTTTTAGGAGAGAAGGTCTTCGCCTGGCAAGAAGTAAAAGATGGTTTATAAAAAACGTAAACTATGAAACCACCGGGATCACAGAGAGGAGCTGGAAAAAGAGACTACCAATTATCTCAGTAAGACACAAGCCTGTTCCCTGGCAACCTGCAGCAGGGAGGGTGTCCCACAGATCTTAGTAGTTCAAACCTTTAAGTATGATTCCTGACATACTATATATGAACATTTTTGTAAAAGAAAAAGACAGAGCCAATTATGACCCTGCCCTTTTAAGACAATGGATTACTTATTTATTCTACCTGACTATCAATCAACAGCAGAATCCCATTAAATATTTCCTTTATCTCTTTTCTAAACTCCTCATCTCCCTCCATCGCCCTGACTATCGCAGGGCTCCACTGGTAGTATAGTCTGATGATTTCCTGACCTTCTGGAGTTTGCCTAAGTACGTTATCTCGGAAATATCTCAACAGTTCTGTTTCTTCTGAATGCTCACCGTAGATTTCTTCTCCAAAACAAATGCTTGTGGTCGTAGTAGTAGTATCAGCCGTAGTTGTGGTGGTTGATTCAGATGTGGTGGTTGTTGTTACAGTACCCGGCTGATAAAAAACAGAATCAAAAAATGGCAGGGAAACATTTCCCGCGTCATCCATATACTGGACATAGACAAAATTTGCCCCTTCTCTCCCTGCGATCTTCCAGTTTTTATCCTGGGAGAAGACTTCCCAAGAGCTTCCATCAAAATCTCCCGTATTTGAGAACCTCATCTGAGCCGGCTCTTCCGACACCCACAACTTCAGCACCACATTGAGCGTCGCAATCGTCTTGTCACCCGTAATCACTATGCTGCCAAGCGGTCTAACATTATCGTCTTTCGGCACACCGAGTACGTATTTGGAAAGACGGGTCAAAACACCTGTGACCGTCTTAGCCCTTATCTTGTAATAATAGGAGTTGTTATTTGTAAGGCCATCATCTGTATACGGCTTGGTCGATGCAGGAACATCGCTGGCAATAAGTGCATAACCGCTGCTCTCAGATAAGGACCGGTAAATGTCGACCGTCGCATAGTTTTTGCCGATGGACCAGTACAACAGGTTTTCTCCTGACTGGGGAGTCTGGTAATCAGGATCAATGGCATCGGTGACCTGCTTGTTGGTGATAAAAGATGAGGGCGGTGCAATAAGGTCATCGGAAAACTCCAGCATATCCATCCCGTTTAAAAGCTCTGAGCCGTCCTGCGTTCCCCCGTTATCGGTGTCCTCATCAGATGGATTACCACCATGTTCAAACTCATCCCGGTTCACCACATCATCGCTATCCTTATCCTGGCCTGCATCATATTCATCCGGTTGCAAGTCATATCGCCGCTCCCACTCATCAGGCATACCATCCTTGTCCCGGTCACTATCTGACTCCATAACGAAAAAGCCGTTTTCCTCGATGCGATAGGATACATCGCTATCCTTCCCCTCGGCAATAGCCTTCACGTGGTAGCTACCCACCCAGGGGGTTAGTCGGTAATCGCGGCTATAGATACCATCATTTGCATTTTTATCTCCATAGTCGCCGTCATCATATAGCCGCAACCGGGAAGTCTCATCTGAGGGAGTTGTGACAGTGGCCACCACCTCTGCCCCGGCCATTGGTTCTGTTTTGTTGAATAGTGAAAAACAGATTTTTTTAACTGCGCCGATTTTATCGCTGTTATCCGGCTGCCCAAAGAAGAGATTGCTGCTTAAATGGCCCTGACCGGATAGAACTGCAAGGTAAGGCGCCGTTACATCTGCGCTTATCTTCAGTTGCCATTCGCCGGCGATTACAGGCAGTTCGTAAATGACGTGCGTAATATCCTCTACCAAAGGTAGTTGCGTCGCCGCCGACGGGTCAAACAGATCAATATTCACCTCATACGATGACGGCCAGTTGACTGTCAGCAAAAGATTTTGCATGCCTTCGTATACATCAAAGGTGACCGTTGTTCCGCTGCGGTCGGCTGTGCCTTCCTCTGACCAGATACGAGCATAATTTCTCTCTTCCTCTATAATCATTCTGTATATGTCGGCAACCTTATTCTGTATTACGGAGTCAATTCCCGCACCTGCAGCAGTTTTAAAAACACCGCTGGAAGCAGGACTTGTTGGAATTGCCACATGAAAATATTTGCCATCTGTTTCTTCGGCTACTCGCTTGAGCAGAGATTCATGGGCGCCGCTCCCCAAGGCAATAGCGTCTATCTGTACCTTTGAGGGAACAACTACACCACTTACTAAAGCATCATCCCAGTATGGTGCTACGTCCTCTATGCCGTCAGTGAGAAGGACAATGTGCCAATCGTGTCCCGCATCGCCTCCGCCTGTTAGCTGGTTATATCCTTCAAGGATTCCCGGCCCCATGGCTGTATGTTCTGTGGCAATAGGATCGTCCGGTATGTCGTCGTTAATAGCAACTTTCACCTGGTTCTTATGGGCTGCATCTACCGTGTCAAGTACCTCATGCAGGGTCACTGCGCTGCCAAAGCTCACCAGACCCAGCTTATCGTCATCCATCATTAAATCGGTGTGCAGCCGGCCACCACTTTTAGCGGCAAGCATTTTCTCATTATTCCCCATTAGTGCTGAACCCATGCTGCCGGACCGGTCGATAACAATCATTTTGTCAACATGAGGGATATCAGCATACTGGATAGCCTTAATTTCAAGATCTGTCTGATCGATCAGCTTGACCTCAAGGTCATATTCTCCGGGTCCCAGATCCGGAGCCCCACACGTCAGCCAGTACTCGTTCATCATTTCGTACCCGTACATTACGGGAGCGTCTATACCGTTAACCGTTACTTCAAACAGATCCGGACTTAATCCGTTCACATAAATGTCTTCGTCCGGGCTTTCAGTTTTTTCTGTAGTCACCTCAACATGAACTTCAAATGTGGTAGTTATTCCTGCCTCCGGTGTTCTTATAATCTCCTTATCATCGGTTAACGGATAGGTGATGTTCAGCCAGAAATCAGAAACCGTCCATATCATAACATCAAAATCGGCGGCCTCATCAAGAGCGGCTACTACTACACCCACTTCATCCAGGGGGGCATTATAGAGAGCCTTTTGTATGTCCTCCCCGTAATTAAAATAAAGATTTTCAACGTCATTACCCCTCACCCCGACAATGGAATAATAATTGCTCTGACCCGTCTTGCCATCTGCCCAGACAATAACAAATTTCGCTCTGTTGTCAGGCTCGAAAGCAAAGTAACGGCTGCGCCAACTTCCCAGATTTTGATTCCAGGTAGCTGTATCCGCATCATCATGATACACGTGACCGTTGAGAGGAACATTCTCCGGGGTATAGCTGTTGGTGGCTGCATTATATGGGCAGTTGGATATATTTACAGGACGTTGAAGGCTGGTAGGAAGGTTTTCCTGTTCATCCTGATAATAATACAGGGTCGACAGTGATGACGGATCGAACTGTCTGGTATAGAGCGCTGTTACCCATGCGCCAAAGAAGTGGCCGAAATCCCGGTTATCCCAGTAGTCTCCAACCTCCAGGTCATCAAGGTACTGCTGCATAGAACTTTCTCCCTCCAAACCATTGGAGGAAACCATAAACCGGTGCATGGCATCCATTCCTTCCCACGGCTGGCCAACTATGGTCTTGCCCGTCTGTTCACAAAGGTATTTGAAGAAAAATACCGCGTCATATGAGCGTGAGAAAATTCCCACACTTTCCGGATTGCCAAGAAAGCCTGCGATTTGCCCAGCATACATGGACCCGTCGTCAACATCACTGTCCAGATAAAACATGTCCTGAACCATACGCGCCGAACCCTCTGTGAACCAGTCGGTATTGCCCGGGGTGTTGGGATAAGCGCGCTGGACATTATGGAAAAGTTCATGTATGGCAACACATCTGCGATCCGGATCAGTGAGATCATTAATAATAGCCGGCGCAATCCACAACGGGTTCACATTTCCCCAGCCCCCACCATCGCCCCATAGTACAAAAACATTGAGGGGGAGGCCCCAGGGAGCGTTAAATCCCCATTGGTCATACTTATCCTGACAGAAGAGCAGTGTATCTATATTATCCTGTATAACCAGATTATCACCACCTGCATCGGTGGCGGAGGGAACAGTATCACCGGGTCTGAATAAACTCTCATTCGGCCAGCTGCCTGCCTGGAACTCCTGTAAATTATCAGCGCCATCGCCATCATTATCGTTGTTTTGATTGGAAGCGAGGTTGCCGATAAAATTCATTTCCCACGAGTCAGGAAGTCCGTCACCATCTGTATCAGGGTCACCGACAAAAGCGGTGTTATGATGCGTATCATCAGAAAACAAGAGGATGAAATCACCATTATTGCTGGTAAGGCTCTGGTCAATCCAGGCGGGCTGCGTACTGCACCAGCAACCGTAGACAGCACAATTTGAACAGGCAAAAGATAATTCTTTAGAAAATCTGATTGCCAAAACAGCAATCGACACCAAAATAAAGCAGAAAAAGATTTTGCAGAATGTTTTTGTGTTTGCCCTGGATTTCATTGTAACCCCTCTTTCAAAGATATTTATGGTTCCTAATTATCAATCCTAATTCACATTTTACTATCGTAAAAAACATTACGAACTTTAGTCAATTTCACATGCGTATTAAAAAACACTTTGTATCCCTTTTGTAATAGGGGTACGTGAAATTTTGACTTATAAGATTTCAGAGTAAAATTCCATAAATCATGGGCGTCCCCTATTTACATGATGAAATCTAACTGTCTTTTTCTATTTTCTTAGCGTTCTCTGCGGTGAACCTCTACTTACCCTTCTCACTATTGAATACGTCAAATGCCTCATCCACAGAAGCATTTTTATGGACGATTGCTCTTACTGCTTTAATCATGGCAACCGGAGCCTCTGATCGGAAAATGTTTCTTCCCATATCAACGCCCTTAGCACCACCCTGTATGGCATTGCGGGTAAGTGTCAATGCATCTTTTTCTGGAAGCTTTTTCCCTCCAGCCATGACAATAGGTACAGGGCACCCTTTAACCACGTTCTCAAATCCCTCACAATAGTAAGTCTTAACCATATTGGCCCCAAGTTCAGCCGCGATTCGACAGCTTAAACTAAGGTATCTGTCATCTCGCACCATATCTTTACCCACAGCTGTTACCGCCAAAACCGGCATACCGTATTTGATAGCCTGGTTGACTACATCTGAAAGATTCTGCAGGGTCTGTTTCTGATGAGGAGAACCTACATAAACAGAAACTGCTACTGCAGCTGCGTTAAGACAAACCGCATCCTCTATAGTGGTGGTAATAATCTCATCGGAGAGTTCATCCACTCGAGCCATGCTGTTACCACCCGACACCCTGAGCACCATTGTAGTCTGTGTGCGAGGATCTACACATTCGCGCAGTACACCACGGGTAGGCATAAGGGCATCTGCATAAGGAAGAAGAGGTTCTATGGTTTTCCCTGGTTCTTCCAGGCCCGTAGTAGGTCCCTGAAAATATCCATGGTCAACTGCTAACATTACTGTGTGACCAGTATCCGGGTTAATGATTTGTGCTAAACGATTTTGCATTCCCCAATCCATTTTAATTAACCTCCTCTCAATAACTAAGGTTTTATCGTCTGTTTATTTGTTTGCAGTTTAAGTTTATATCACATTTATCTCTGAGGTTCAATGATCACTTTTATGGAATTTTGAGCTTTCTCCACAAGCTGGAACCCCAAACCTGTTTCAGAAAGACTCAGCCGATGCGTGATCATTTCTTTGACAGCCACTCTCTTTGCCTGAATTAACTTTAGGGCAGTCAGATGATCAGCGCGATCGCCTGCATAGGACGTAGTTATTGTTACGTCGTTTCGCCAGAAAAGCTCATTTATTGAAAGAGGAATAGTAACATCTTTGTCTGTTGGAGCAAAAAACAATACCGTTCCCCCTCGTTCTACAGATTTCAATGCCTGAGTAATAGCTGAAACTGCGCCCGTGCATACAATTACACAATCTGCTAACCTCCCGTCATTTACTTCTCTCAGCTTCGAAGGAACATCTTCATTAGCGTTGATAACCCAATCGGCACCAAAGCGCTTAGCTGCTTTTAATCTATAGTCAACAATATCCGTTGCAATCACGCGGGTTGCGCCTAATACACTTGCCAGATGAATGTGGAGCAAGCCACCAATACCGCTACCAAGGATAATAACAGTTTTACCAGGCTCAACACTGGCTTTTTTCTGTGCCCGCAGCACACAGGCTAAAGGCTCAATGAAAGTTGCCTCTTCAAATGAAACCTCATCAGGCAAAAGGTAGACGCCACGATCCACGTTGATAGCAGGCAACCTGAGGTATTCGACAAAACCACCAGGATCAAAATTAGTTTTGCGCAGAGTATCACAAGCAGTATGATGACCAGCAAGACAATACTGACAGGTATTACAAGGAACATGATGGGAAGCTGAAATACGATCTCCAGCCTTATAACCATAAACGCCCTCCCCCATTGCCACAATAACGCCTGCGATTTCATGGCCCAGCACTAACGGGGCTTTGTGAACGCGATACCATTCCATTACATCACTTCCGCAGATACCGCTTGCTTCCACTCGCACCAGTAGCTCACCAGGACCAATCTCCGGTGCAGGCATCTCTTCTACCCGCACATCCTTATTACTGTAATACATGGCAACTCGCATGTAACACCCTTTGCAAATTCTTTAATCACTTAGAGAATCCAATAAAATAACACTGTGCCTCGTTCTCTTTTACATAATCAAGCTTGGTAATTTCAAATTCAGAAAAAATAACCTGACATAAACCCAGGATGAACATATCACTAATAGCAAGACCAATAATATCAAACTCATACTTCTTCTCTAAATCCTCAATGGCCGAAAACTCAGCATTAAACAAGATTTCCGTCTCTTCATATTCTCCCGAAGCAGTATCAAATCCAAAAAAGTTCTCATCCTCAAAAGTTCCTATCACAAACTGACCATTATCTTCGAATATGAACTCCTCTACTCTGATCTGACCTTTGCCACAATAACTCCCCGCATCATCATCGCAATACAGTATAACCAAAAATTCCTCTTCCTCTAAGCCATTCACAGATATTGCATAAGAAGATGCGGCAAACAATCCCAAACATCCCAAGATTACAATAAAAACTATTAAAAATATTTTCCGTTTCATACTCCCTCCTTCTTTTTTTGTTATATCTTGTCCTGTGGATTTACCAGTAACCTTCTCACAATTTTGCCTGTGCTGCCTTTTGGTAGTTTATCCCAAAACTCAACTATTTTCGGAATTTTAAAACTGGCCAGTCTCTCTCTGCAATATGATATGATCTCTTTTTTTGTAACCTCCCTACCAGGTTTAGCAACAACGGCTGCTTTAATTATATTACCTCGATCTTTATCAGGCACACCAACGACTCCTGCTTCCTTTAACAAGGGGTGCCCCTGCAAAACCTGCTCAACCTCAGCAGGATAAACATTCAAACCACCAACGATTATCATATCATCCTTTCGACCCAGGTGATAGTAGAAACCATCCTCATCTTTCCTGCATAAATCACCCGTACAAAACCATCCATCCTTAATCTTCTCTTGAGTAGCCTCTGGATCGTTATGATATCCCTTCATCAGCATAGGTCCTTTGACGATCAGTTCTCCAACCTCCCCAGAAAGAACTTCTTTACCCTTCTCATCTACCAGTTTTATCTCAGCATGGGGAACGGCTGATCCGATGCTCCCCATCTTTTTCATCTCATAATCCAGGGGAACGACAGTTATAAAAGGAGAGGTCTCAGTTAATCCATATCCTTGAATAACAGCAAGAGAAGGAAATGTCTTTTTAAATGTTTTTAACAGATCGAGAGGAACTGAAGTTCCCATCATGGAGATAAATCTAAGGCTACTCACATCAAACCTGTCTTTATGAGAAACATGGAGGAGCGCCTCGAAAATGGGGGGGACACTATGAAAATAGGTAACCCGATACTTCTCTATAGCTGCTAAGACCTTATCCGGTCGTAATTGGTCAAAGACAAAAATCGCACAACCTCTTACTACTAATTCATTGCAGAGGATAGGTCCCGTAATATGGGACATGGGGAGAAGACACCCCATTATATCTTTTCCAGAGGTTTTGCAAATATCACCCAGGATCTCTGGAAAGAGGTCCAGGTTGGCAAAAGTAAGGACTACCCCTTTGGGCTTGCCAGTAGTTCCAGAAGTATAGAGATAGAGAGCATCTTCCTCATCTTTGACATCTACCATAACTGCAGAGGAGAGGGAGTCATCACTTATTGCCTCTTCATAACTCACAGCTCCATCAGCTACTTCTTCACCTGTCATTATAACGCCATTTACATTTTCCACTTTTGAAAAAACATCATAAGACTGATAGAGAGAAGTAGTAATAATGGCCTTTACCCGGGCATCTGTCAGGATAGGTAAAAGCTCTTCCCCCTTAAATCTGAAATCAAGAGGTACGGCAACTGCACCCAGTTTCATTACAGCAAAATAGGCAACTACCCAATGGGAAGAATTGGGCAGGATTATAGCTACCCGATCACCTTTTTTAACATCAAAGCTTTGCAGTTTATTAGCTAATCGGATTGCCATAAGATCCAAATCAGAGTAAGATATCTTCTCATCTTTGAAAATTACCGCTGTTTTATTGGGTACTTTTCGGGCTGTCTCGCCTAATACTTTTCCCACATTCATATAGATAACTTCTTGATTAAACAGAGATTATTAATCAGTGAGGGACTGGATTTACTGCATCATAAAGTTATGAAATTATCCGAAAAATCTATAATTGTCAATGTATTTTATGTATAAAGTATATTCGGTGGGATTGAGTCTTTAGAAATTGGGGGTGCAATGTGGCACGGGAAAAGGTGAGATTCAATCTGATCATTTTTTCTTTTGGTCTATTCACAAACTTCTATCCAGATATTGATTTGAATTGTTTCTAGCAAGACCACTTTCTGCAGGTTGGGAATATAAAAGCTGCGGAGAGAAAAAACAATGCTGTTTCGTAACGAGCTGGCTTGAATTACCGATTGGGAAATCCGGCTTTTCTCACCTAAAGCCGGTTTTTACTACTATTATTCCCTCTTCTTTTTATGTACTCTATGATCTAAAAAATACATGGGGCATCAATAAACTCTGTGGAGATATTCAGCCCTTTTTCCAGGTGTTCCCCAAGTGCTTTCATGCCAAACGTTTCTGTTAAATAATGCCCGCCATAAAAGACATTCAGACCTAACTCCTGAGCAAGGTAGTAGGCTCCATGTTTCGGTTCACCTGTTACATAAAGATCTATTCCCTGAACCTTTATTTCCTTAAACAAAGCTGGTTCAGTGGCAGACCCTGATACAATACCAATTGAGCGAATCTCATCTGGCCCAAATTCTAAAAGGGCTCTACAATGACCGATAGCCTTTTCCAAATCCCTGGCTACTTCACTTAACGGTTTTGGTGTCTTCACCTTTCCTTTCATGCCGATTGGCTTACCATAATACTGCGCAAATGGTTCTATCTCACTTAAGCCCATCTTCTTTGCAATCTGGATATTGTGCCCAACCTCAGGATGCGCATCCAGTGGCAGATGTACTGCGTACAGTGCAATATCTGCACTGATCAGGGCATGTATGCGCTTATAATGACTATCTATTACAAGCTCCTGCTTTCCCCAGAAGAGTCCATGATGCACAACAAGAAGATTGCATTCAGCATCGCCTGCTTTTACTATTGCCTCATGGCACGCATCCACCGCCAGACCAATCTTTTCCACATCCCCACTGTTTGCGACCTGTATCCCATTTGCAGAATCATCACGAAAATCAGCTATGTTAAGATAGCTATCCAGATAATCAGTTATTTCTTTTAGTTCCATGATTTTCCATCCACACGAAAAAGTTTAAAAAGCATAAATTGACGAGAGTTTTAGAAATATAAGAAAAATACAGGATTATGTCAATCCAATTCCCCGTAATCACTGTTCTCTTACCTTACTCATAACTTATCGTTCATAGTCTATAACTGCAACCCCTCTCCATATCCCCTGCCATTTTTGCCTTTATTTCCCTTGACATACCCTCTCAAAATAATAATATTAAATGCCTATTGACATAACTCAACATGGCTCACGTTGGACAAACCC
>CAZOKO010000037.1:0-22958 GCA_964580455.1 uncultured Thermodesulfobacteriota bacterium
TTCAAGGAGGATTTTACCTTTATGTTAGTGTCATGTCTAGTAGTATTTCATATAACGGGGTGAATCTGTGGTTTTAAATGCATTATTTGGGATAATATACATGACTTCCGGCTGCGCCTTAAAGTCATGAACCGGGCAAGCTGCAGTAGATGGCTACTGCAAATTCCGGGATAATGAACGATGGATAACTCCGGACCCTCATTACCATTTTTTATAAATGTCTTGACACTGGTAAGAGGAACGTTTTATTATTTTTTCCTAAGAAGGGGGGCCTATGCCAGAAAAACTTGGTAGATTACTGGTAAGCAAAAAAATTATAAGTGAACCGCAACTACAAAAAGCCCTTGAGAAACAGAAAAGCTCAGGTGATCGACTCGGTTCTATTCTGGTTAATTTAGGATTTATTAAAGAAGATACCCTGCTCTCCTTTCTAAGTGGTCAATATGGAATCCCCTCCATTAATCTCTGCGAATTTAACATTAACCCTGATTTGATCAAACTAATTCCAGCTGATCTTGCCTATAAGTATCTGGCCTTCCCTTTATCTTTGAGGGGAACTACTCTGGTCATTGCCATGGCAGACCCTTCAAACATTTTTGCCGTTGATGACATTAAATTTTTAACAGGCTTTCGTATCGAGGCTCTTGCTGCTGCTGAAAGTGTTATTAAAGAAGCCCTTACTGAATACTATAATACCTCGACTAGTTTAAGTGAACTGGTATCTAACATGGATGGTGGAGGAGTGGAATTCATTGAGGAAGGAGATGAAATAGACATCAGTGAGCTCAAATCTGCCAGTGAGGAAGCTCCTGTCATCAAGCTTGTCAACGGAATGTTAAGTGATGCAATAAAGAAAGGCGCCAGTGATATTCATGTAGAACCTTACGAGAAAGTTTTTAGAATTCGCTTCCGTATCGATGGTGTCCTTTACGATGCAATGAACCCATCTCTTAAATTTAAAAACGCCATCATCTCTCGTCTTAAGATTATGTCAAAGCTAGATATTGCTGAACGGAGGTTGCCTCAAGATGGGAGGATTAAAATCAAAACGGAAAGAGATCGAGAAGTAGATTTTCGGGTTTCCGTACTCCCCACTCTTTTTGGTGAAAAGGTAGTTCTACGTTTGCTTGATAAGTCAAGCCTCCAATTGGATATGAAGAAACTGGGATTTGAAAAAGACGATTTAAATAATTTTCAAAAGGGAATCACTCAGCCCTTCGGGATGGTTCTCGTCACCGGACCAACAGGAAGTGGCAAGACGACTACACTCTACTCTGCCCTGAACGAATTAAATAAAACCTCAAAAAATATCTCTACAGTCGAAGACCCTGTAGAGTATAATCTAATGGGAGTTAACCAGGTGCAGATTCACGAAGAGATTGGCCTGACCTTTGCCAATACCTTAAGAGCATTCTTAAGGCAGGATCCTGATATTATTCTGGTGGGTGAAATCCGTGATTTTGAGACTGCTGAGATAGCCGTCAAGGCTGCCCTCACAGGTCACTTAGTCCTGAGCACTCTCCATACCAATGACGCCCCCAGTACTGTAAATAGACTCTTAAATATGGGAATCGAGCCTTTTCTTATATCTTCCTCAGTCATACTTATACTGGCTCAAAGACTTGTAAGAAAAATCTGTCCAGAATGCAAAACACCTGTAACCTTACCGGGACAAGCCTTTATCGACCTGGGAGTTAAACCAGAAGAATTTCAAAATATTCCTCTCTATAAAGGAACGGGTTGCAAAAACTGTAGTAATACAGGTTTTAAAGGCAGGATAGCAATCTACGAGGTAATGCCACTTAATGAGAATCTTAAAGAATTCATTCTCAAAGGGGCATCTAGTACTGATCTTAAAAAGGAAGCAATCAGGTCCGATATGTCAACCTTACGAAATAGTGCCATCAACAAAATGAAACAGGGTTTAACGACTGTAGAAGAGGTGCTAAGAATTACCTTTGCCAACGAATAGCACGTTCCGCAATTTCCGATATTCCATGAACGGGGCAAGTTTAATAGCTAATAAAAAGACTTTCAACTTTAATAAGTTGTGGAAACTCCGGGATGTTTGTTTAATTAGGGAACGCTACTAGCTTCTCATTTTAGATACTAATGAGCTAAAGTTCTTCTACTAATTTCCGATAAGAGTGATTGAAGATAATTTGTAAAAGGAGCAGATGATGCCAGTCTATCTTTGGGAAGGAAAAACTCCCCGAGGGAATATACAAAAAGGTGCAATGGAAGCAGTGAATGAAGCCGCTGTTAAATCAGCTCTGCGGGGACAGAGAATTAAGGTTACTAAAGTAAAAGCTAAGCCTAAAGACCTCCTGGAAAACGTCAGTTTTTTACAGCCTAAAGTCAGCGGGAAAACCCTTGCAGTTTTTACCCGGCAGTTTGCCACCATGATTGATGCAGGGCTGCCACTCATACAGGGCCTTGACATTCTGGGTGCCCAGGAACCAAACCCCACTTTAAAAAAGGCCATTGTAAAGATAAAAAGCGATGTTGAAAGTGGTTTCACCCTCTCCAACGCCTTAAAAAAAAATCCCAAGATATTTAGCAATCTCTACGTAAGCTTAGTGGCAGCAGGAGAAATGGGAGGTATGCTGGATACTATTCTCAACAGACTTGCGATCTACATTGAGAAAGCTGAAAAGCTGAAGAGTAAAGTAAAAGGTGCAATGGTTTATCCCAGTGTAGTTTTGATTATTTCCTTCGTCGTCATAGCCGTTCTCCTCATCTTTGTCATACCAGTATTCCAGGAGATGTTTGATAGCTTAGGGGGAGAGTTGCCAGCCTTAACTCAAGCAGTGGTGGATCTCAGTGATTTTTTGAGAAACTATATTGTTTATATCCTGGCAATCATTGCTGCCCTCTATTTTGCATTTGCCAAGTTTAAGTCAACCGAGAAGGGAAGAGTTATAGTTGATAAAACGCTTCTCGGTCTACCTGTTTTTGGCAGTCTTTTAAAAAAGTCAGCAGTAGCCAATTTTACCAGGACCCTGGGGACTATGACCTCAAGTGGAGTACCTATCCTGGATGGTTTAGTTATTGTATCAGCAACAGCAGGGAACAAAGTTATCGAGAAGGCAATTTTAGACACCAAGACAAGTATTAGTGAAGGTAAAACCATTGCAGAACCCTTAGCCAAGAGTGGCATTTTCCCGCCCATGGTAACCCAGATGATCTCTGTTGGCGAATCAACGGGTGCCCTGGACACCATGTTAGGAAAGATTGCAGATTTTTACGAAGAGGAGGTAGATGCAGCAGTAGATACACTTACCTCTCTGATTGAACCATTTATGATGATCTTTTTGGGCGGTACTATAGGTACCATGCTTGCCGCCATGTATTTGCCCATATTCAAGATGGCAGGTGCCATCGGCTAAACATCTCAGAAATCCTCCAACTTTTGAAGTTAAAGGGATTTCCGTTGCGAGATGCGGGTATTGATTTGTAATGTTTAACACGTAACATGAAACCCGGAACATATAACATTTATTAAACCCATTATTCAAATTGCCTTAGCCCTTCATATCTCAGGATAAACTCAGCTTAAGCCAAGTTCCAATAGCTGTAACCCTAGCAGCTTTTTAATAAACTTCCCTCCTATTGTCTCCACTATAGACACACCACAATTTCTCCAAAAATATCAGTATATTCCATATATTTTACCTTGACTCAATAAAGAGGGTAAGATAACATTACTCAGTTTTCCATGCGGGGAGGTAGAAAATGAAGGAAATGAGCGAATTACTAAAGCTACGCAGAAAAAAACTGGATGAAATGGTCAAGGAGGGCATTAACCCCTTTCCCAATGATTTCAAGGTAATCCATACCAGTCAAGAGATTCGAGAACGTTTTAAACAAGTGGAAGCAGATAAGCTGGAAAAGCTCGAAGAAGAGTTTTTTTTAGCCGGGAGGATTATGTCGATAAGGAATTTTGGCAAAGCATCCTTTATTCACATCCAGGACAGAAAAGGGAAGATACAGGCCTATATCCAAAAAGACGTGGTAAGTGACAGCGATTTCAAGCTGTTTAAAAAACTTGATATCGGAGATTTTGCAGGAATAAAGGGCAGAGTATTTTTAACGCGCACCCGGGAACTCACTATCAAAGTGAATCAGATAAAACCATTAGTCAAGTCCTTAAGGCCTTTGCCAGAAAAGTGGCATGGTCTCTCAGATATTGAAATCCGATATCGCCAACGTTATTTAGATCTTCTGATGAATCCTGAGGTGAAAGAAGTTTTTCACAAAAGAGCCCGGATTATTCAATTGATTAGAACATTTCTTCAAGAGAGGGAATTTCTAGAAGTTGAAACCCCCATGATGCAACCCATACCAGGAGGAGCTGCTGCTCGTCCCTTCAAAACCCATCATAACACCTTTAACCTAGATCTCTATTTGCGAATTTCTCCAGAGCTTTATCTAAAACGTTTGCTTGTAGGTGGGATTGAAAGGGTATATGAAATCAACCGAAACTTCAGAAATGAAGGTATCTCAACCCAGCACAATCCAGAATTTACCATGCTGGAGTTTTATCAGTCCTATGCAACCTACGAGAATTTAATGGATTTAACTGAAGAGATGATCTGCCATATAGCAGAGCAGCTCTCGGGATCATTAAAGATTCCCTATCTCGATAAAGAAATCGACTTCACACCCCCCTGGCAGAAATTAAGCATGAAACAGGCAATAATCCAATATGGAAAGATAGAACCCCATATCCTGGAAGAGAGGGACCTGGCTTTTAAACAGGCTCAAAAGGTTGACCTATCACCATCTTCTCAGGATGGTTTAGGAACAATCGTAAACGACCTTTTCGAGGAGGTAGTGCAACACCAACTCACTAAACCGACCTTCATAACCAATTATCCAACGGAAACCTCTCCTCTGGCACGAAGAAGTGATACCAATCCTGAAGAAGTAGATAGATTTGAGCTTTTTATTAACGGCCAAGAAATAGCCAATGCCTTTTCTGAGTTGAATGATCCCATAGATCAGAGAGAGAGATTCTTAAAACAACTTTCCTCAAGTGAATCTAATGAAGAGACAGGTAAACTGGATGAAGATTTTATCCAGGCACTTGAATATGGCATGCCTCCAGCAGCCGGCGAAGGAATGGGCATTGATAGACTGGTCATGCTACTTTGCAATTCAGCCTCCATCCGAGATGTCATTCTCTTCCCTCTCCTTAAGCCCGAAAGGTAAGTCATGAAGTGGAACATCCCTTACGAACTGTTCATCAGCTTGCGATACCTGAAAGCAAAAAGGAAGCAGGCATTCATCTCTGTTATTAGCTTCATTTCTATAGGTGGTGTAGCGATTAGTGTAATGGCCCTTATTATCGTATTAGGAGTCATGACAGGCTTTAGCGATGATCTGAGAAATAAAATTTTGGGTGCAAAGTCTCATCTGGTCATCTCCGAACATGGAGCAGGGATTACGAACTATCGGGAGATTATAAAAGAAGTGGAAAGCATAGAAGGTGTTGTCTCCGCTACACCCTCTATTTATAGCCAGATAATGTTAGCTTCTGCATCAAATGCCCTGGGAGTTGTGCTTAAGGGAATTGAGGTGGATACTGCCCCCAATGTGACTAACCTTGCCTCTATTATCACGGAGGGAAAACTCACAGATCTTAAGGAGAAAACCTCTTCTGGTCTGCCTGGAATCCTCCTGGGCAAGGAACTGGCTATGATCTTGGGTGTCTTCTGTAACGATGAGATTAAACTAATATCTCCCTTTGGCACTATGACTCCAGCAGGGATGGCACCTCGATCTAAGAAATTCAAGGTAGTGGGAATCTTTGATTCTGGTATGTACGAATACGATTCCTCTCTTGCCTACATCTCTTTAGATAATGCCCAGCATTTCTTAAATAAACCTGACGCTGCCACAGGAATAGAGGTAAAGATAAAAGAAATCTACGAGGTAAAACAGATATCTAAAAGAATCGAAGAAAAGCTGAGCATCTCCTATCGGGTTAGAGACTGGATGGAGATGCACAAGAATCTTTATGCAGCCCTAAAGCTGGAAAAGATGGCTATGTTCATTATCCTCATGCTTATGATTATAGTTGCTGCATTTAATATCGTAGGGACATTAATCATGGTAGTAGACGATAAGAACAAAGATATCGCCATTCTCAAATCCATGGGTGCACGCTCCCTAAGTATTATGAAAATATTTATTCTCGAAGGACTCATCATTGGACTTACAGGTACCAGCATGGGAATAGCAGGTGGTTTCTTGCTGGCGGCTTTACAAAATACTTATCAAGTTATAGCCTTACCGCCAGATGTCTACTATATATCTCACCTGCTTATAAAGATTACACTCAGGGATTTGATTTTGGTAACTGTTTCTGCTATAAGCATAAGTCTTCTGGCTACCATTTATCCTTCTTGGCAGGCTTCAAAACTTGATCCAGCAGAGATTCTAAGATATGAGTGATTTTCCTTCTCAAAAGTATAAGTTTAAAGAAAAAGGGGCTCCATTCATTCAGGTAAAAGGACTTTCCAAAACCTATGGGATGAACCAAAAGCAGGTAGAGGCGATTAAGGGGATATCTTTCGATCTTAACCAGGGAGAATTGCTAGCCATTGTGGGGGCATCAGGTGCCGGCAAGAGTACACTTCTCCACATCCTGGGCACCCTGGATCATCCCACCTCAGGGGAGTTATTTTACAGAGGTGTGAACCTGTTTTCTTTAAGCGAAATAGAATTGGCAGAGTTCAGAAATTATAAAATAGGATTCATTTTCCAATTTCACTATCTTCTACCCGAATTCACCGCATTAGAAAATACTATGATGCCTACCTTAGTCCGCGGTTATAAAAAGGATGCAGCTCTTGAAGAGGCAGAAAAGATATTAGTTGCTGTAGGACTTAAGGATAGACTGACCCATAAGCAAGGAGAGCTCTCTGGAGGAGAGCAACAGAGAGTGGCTGTTGCTCGGGCATTGATATTAAAACCTGAAATCATTCTGGCAGATGAACCCACAGGCAATCTCGATTCGCGAACGGGGGAAGCGATATTTGATCTACTCCTGTCTTTAAATCAACAACTGAATATTACCTTACTGGTGGTAACCCATAATGAAAGCATAGCCAGCAAGATGTCCAGGCGGATAGTCTTGGTCGATGGGCAGGTTGCTACACAATAAGGTTATTTATAAGATGACTAGATAATGTTCTTGCTCAGGAGAGTTTTTATAATAATAATCTGCTGCTCCTTTCCAACCAATGCTTGGGGAAAAGCACCTTTAAAGGTTGCTGTTTTCCCTTTTGAGGTTTATAGTAAAGAGAATCTCGATTACCTTAGAGAAGGTATCTCCAGCATGTTGCTCACTCGTATGGATCAAGACAAAGAGATTACCACTATTGATAAACCTGCAATTAAAGAGGCCATTTCCCAAAATAAAGGTGAACTGGACGAACATCTGGCCCGGGAGCTCGGAATAGAGGTAGGGGCTGACTTTGCTGTTATAGGTAGTTTGACTAAAATTGGTAGTGTTGCCAGCCTTGATGCCATCATTCTTGACACCCAGGGAGAGAAGAGTAACAAGCATATTTTCGTTCAGTGTGAAACTATGGATAGAGTCAATATTAGGATTAACCTCCTGGCACGTCAGCTTGATCTGAAAATTATGGAAAAGGAACTGCTGGCCAAGATAAATATCAAGGGGAATCGATACATCGAGGAGGATGCAATCAAACTGGCAATAAAAAGTAAGGAAGGTGACCTCTATTCTCCCTCAACTCTTGAGGAAGATCTCAAACAAATATATAAGATGGGGTATTTTAGCGATGTTCAAATTGATTGTACGGATTCTCTGGAGGGAAAAAAAGCTACCTTCATAGTAGTTGAAAGACCTGTGGTAAGCCAGATAAAGATTCAGGGAAACAAAAATATTAAAACGCCTGATGTCCAGAAAGCACTGGGGATAAAACTGGGTCGAGTCCTGGACCAAAATCAAGTGAGAAAAGATGTAGCAGCCATTCGTAAACTTTATACTGATAAAGGTTATCTTAACGCCAAAATCGATTCTAAACTTACCCCTTCAAATCGAGGTGAAACCTCGGTGGATTTTTATATTAAGGAAAACGAAATTTCCAAGGTTAAAAAGATCTCATTTACAGGAAATGAATACATAAAGGACAAAGAGCTGAAAAGGATAATGGAAACCCGCGAGAAAAACTTTCTCTCTTTCATAACCAGTGCCGGAATATTCAAGGAAGAGGCATTCCAGAAGGATCTGGATAAGCTTGCTGCGTATCACTACCATAAGGGGTATATCAGGGCAAAGATTGGCAGCCCCACCATCACTTATGAAGGGAAAGACATTTATATCACCATCCCCATTGATGAAGGAGAGCAATACAAAATAGGACAGGTTGATATTACAGGAGAACTTATTGTCCCTCAAGAGACCCTGTATCAGAACCTCAAAACAGTTGAAGAGAAAGTCTTTAGTAGCAGCTTTCTTAATGAGGATATGATAATCTTAACTGAATTCTATTCTGATCGAGGCTATGCCAATGTTGATATCACCCCTTTGACTGCCATCAATGATGAACAGAAGACAGTGGATGTACAATTTGAAATAGCAAAAGGCGAAAAGATCTACTTTGAAAAGATTAATATAACGGGTAATTCCAGAACCCGTGATAAGGTAATCCGCCGTGAATTGAAAGTAGCAGAAGGAGATCTTTACAGCAGTAGCAAAATAAAAAGGAGCAAACAGGAAATCGACAATCTGGGCTACTTCAAAAAAGCAAATCTCACCACCACCAGTGGAACACCACCTAACAAAGTCATTTTAAATGTAGAGGTAGAAGAAAAGCCGACAGGCTCAATAAGTTTTGGTGCAGGTTACAGCTCTGTAGACAGCCTGGTAGGAATGATTCAGCTTTCCCAGGATAATTTCCTGGGTAAGGGTCAAAAATTAGATCTTCGAGCCCAGCTCGGAGGAAGCAATCAGTTAATATTCTCATTCACTGAACCCTGGCTCTTTGATACCAGATGGAGTGCAGGGATTAACCTCTTCAATATGGAGAGATGGTATGAAGATTTTGATAGCAACAGCACGGGAGGAAGCATAAGTTTTGGGCACCCAGTGGGTGAGTTTTCCAGGGTTGATTTTTCCTATGAATATGAAGAGGTTGACATATCAGATGTGGATGACGATGCTGTCCTTGAAATACGCAAGCAGGAGGGTAAGACAACTACAGGTGCTATTACTATGGGGATTATTAGAAATACACTTGACAATCGTTTTATCCCTCGCACGGGAACATTAACGCGCTTTTCTACCAAGTTCGCCGGAGTGGGCGGAGAAAACAAGTTCGTCACATTTATAGGCAGCGCCTGTAAGTACTTCCCCATGCCCAGGGATTCTGCTTTCATGATTCGTGGAACCATAGGCTATTCCTCGGGATATGGAGGTGATGACGTACCCATCTTTGAAAGATTCTTTCTCGGCGGACTGGATAGCTTAAGGGGCTTTGAAGACCGCTCCGTGGGGCCTATGGAGAGAAGAGGGGATGAATATTTCTTCATAGATGATCCGGATGAATATGACGTAGTCGGTGGTGAAAAAGAGCTCTTTTTTAATTTTGAATACATCTTCCCGCTCATAAAGGAAGCCGGAGTGCGGGGTGTCATCTTCTTCGATGCAGGAAATGCCTACAGAAAAAGCGAGAGCTATTTTTCAGATATCAGAAAGAGCACAGGGTTCGGCATTCGCTGGCAGTCACCCTTTGGCCCTCTGAGACTTGAGTTGGGGATCAACCTCGATCCCAAGTCTAAATACGATGAGGACTCTAGTGAGTTCCACTTCACAATGGGTGCACTTTTCTAAACCAATTTAAAAGGGGGTACAAAAAATGATAAGATTTTTTTCAGGTGTTGGTATTCTTTCAATTCTACTTATGGTTGAGTTCGCCTTCGGGGCATCAGATTACAAGCTTGCCTTTGTGGATCTGCAGAAGGCACTCAATCTCTGCAAGGCAGGACAGGATGCCAAGGAGAAATTCGCCAAGGAAGTGGAAAAAGCGGAGGAAAAGCTTTCTTTAAAGCAGGAGGAATTAAAAAAGCTCAAGGAAATCCTGGAAAAACAAAGCGCCATGCTTACTGAAGAAACCTTAAAGGAAAAAGAGAAAGACTATCAGGCAAGGCTTCGTGACTTCAAAAGGCTCTATGAAGATTCTCAAAATGAACTTAAGCTACAGGATAATGAAGCTGTAAAAGAGATACTTGAAGAGATGGTTAAAGTCACTCAGGAGTATGGAAAAGAAAAAGGGTTTACCTTCATCTTTGAAAAGAGTGAGAGTGCACTTCTTTTTGCAAATGAAGCAACGGAGGTAACAGAAGAGATACTCAAGATCTATGATCAGAAATATCTTGAGAAGAAAAAGGGGAGTAAATAACTAAGAGAGCTTAATGATGGGTGAGAAAACACTAGAAGAGCTTGCAAGTCTTATAGAAGGAGAAGTGATAGGAGATACTGGTCTTAAAATTTCCGGTATCTCTGGCTTAGATGAGGCACGTAAAGGAGAAATCACCTTCATTGCTCAAAGCAAATACCTTGGAAAAGCAAAAGAAACAAATGCCTCTGCTATCATTGTCTCAAGCAAAATAGAGGGGATAGATAAACCTTTTATTTTAACAGATAACCCCTATCTTGCCTATGCCAAGATAGCAACCCTTTTTCACGAGCATCCTCACCCTATCCTGGGCATTGATAAAAATGCTATCCTGGGAGAAGGAACACGTGTAGGTAAAGATGTATCTATTTACCCCTGGGTCTTCATTGGCAAAGATGTTACTATCTCTGATCGCGTAGTTATTCATCCCCATACCTTTATTGGAGATGGAACCTTTATTGATGAAGAAACAGTCATCTACTCTCACGTCTCCATTCGTGAACGCTGTAGAATAGGGAAAAGGGGGATTATTCATGCTGGCACCGTAATTGGAACTGATGGATTTGGATTTGCCCCTGATGGTAAACGTTACCACAAAATTCCCCAGGTAGGTACCGTCCAGATCGATGATGACGTGGAGATTGGTGCCAATAATACCATAGACAGAGGTGCCATGGGGAAAACCTGGATCAAGAGAGGAGTTAAAACGGATAATCTGGTTCATATTGCTCATAATGTAGTAATCGGAGAAGATACCCTGCTGGTTGCCCTGGTAGGCATATCCGGCAGCACCAAGATCGGAAACCACGTTACCCTAGCTGGTAACGTTGGTGTGGTAGGACACATAGAAATCGGAGATAACACTATTGTGGGTGCCAAAGCAGGTGTGAGCGGGAGCGTTCCTGCCAACACTATAGTTTCTGGATACCCTCATATGCCTCACAAGCAGTGGCTGAAATCTTCCCGCTGTTATCATCTGCTCCCACAGATGAGGAAGACCCTTAGTAAACTTGAGAAAAAGGTTGAGGCCTTGGAAACAACCATCCAACACAACACAGGAGATAAGGAATGATAGACATAAAAGAAATTATGGATTTACTGCCACACCGCTACCCGTTCCTCCTGGTTGATAAAATCCTGGAGATGGAAGAAGGCAAAAGAATTGTGGGCATCAAGAATGTGAGTATCAACGAGCCCTTCTTCCAGGGTCATTTCCCCGATTCCCCCATTATGCCTGCTGTACTACTGATCGAAGCAATGGCACAAACAGGGGGTTTACTGGTATTAAAATCAGAAAGCAAAGAGGATAAGATTAAAAGTGTTCTTTTCCTGGGAATCGATAAAGCAAGATTTCGCAAACCTGTATATCCCGGGGACCAGGTGCGATTTGAGCTTAAGGCACTCCAGCGTAAAAGGTCAGTCTGGAAATTTAAAGGAGAAGCCTTTGTAGAAGAAAAACTTGTCGCTGAAGCTGAGCTGATGGCAATGATTGCTGATAAACAGGTTTAGAAAAATCTCACAGTTCTTTTGCACTTCAGGGGGAGAAAAAGAATTATGATACATAAAACTGCTATTATCGATATTAAAGCGGAACTGGATTCAAGTGTAGAAGTAGGCCCCTATTGCATTATTGGTCCTAAGGTCAAGATTGGCAAAGGCACCAAACTCGGTCCCCATGTGGTCATTGATGGATGGACGTATATTGGCGAAGGATGCAGAATTTTTCAATTCGCCTCGATAGGAACAATACCTCAGGATTTGAAATTTAAAGGGGAGGAATCGTGGGTTATCCTGGGTAACAACAACGTCATAAGAGAATTTGTCACTATCAACAGGGGAACCTCCCAATCCGGGGGAAAAACCACTATTGCCAATAACAATTTCTTTATGGCATACAGCCATGTTGCTCACGATTGTAAGATTGGCAGCCATGTAATCCTTGCCAATGCTGCCACACTGGGGGGACACATCGAAATTGAAGATTACGCTATTGTAGGAGGATTAGTGGCAGTCCACCAGTTTGTCAGACTCGGCCACCACTCAATTATTGGCGGAGGCTCAGCGGCAAATCAGGACATCCCCCCTTATATGATGGCTAACGGACAAAGGGCAAAACTATACGGGTTGAACATAGTAGGCCTGAAGAGACACAACTTTTCAAATGAAGCAATCAGCAACCTCAAGAAAGCCTATCGCATTATCTTCAGATCCGGCCTCACAATAAAAAAGGCTTTGGACCAGACGCAGGCTGAAATAAAGAATTCACCCGAGGTTGATCACCTTATCAATTTTATTAAGAGTTCAAAAAGAGGTATCACACGATAGATGGAAAAGATACCGGTTGCCGTTATAGGAAGCGGATATCTGGGAAGATTTCATGCGGAAAAGTATGCTAATCATCCTGCAGCAGACTTGATAGCGGTTGTAGATACTAAAATCGAAAGGGCCTCAGAATTAGCCAGTCAGACTGATTCTAAACCTCTTGTGAATTACGAGGATCTTTATGCCAATGTCCACGCAGTAAGTGTGGTAGTTCCTACACCCTTACACCACCCGATAGCTAAAAACCTTCTGGAACATGGTATCAGTGTATTGCTCGAAAAGCCCATGACCACAACTTTAAAGGAGGCTGATGAATTAATAGCCATTGCTCACGAGAGAGATCTCATTTTACAAATAGGACATCTGGAACGTGTTAACCCTGCTTTTCTCGCAGTAGAAGATATTGTAAAGAATCCGCTTTTTATCGAATCCCACCGTTTGAACTCCTTCCAGGAAAGGGGTACCGAGGTGGATGTTATCCTGGACATAATGATACATGACATTGACATTATTCTCAATTTTGTCAATGCTGAGGTGAAGCAAATCAATGCAGTGGGAATACCTGTCATCTCTTCCATGATTGATATTGCTAATGCCAGATTAGAATTTGAAAATGGCTGTGTGGCCAATGTTACCGCCAGTCGAATATCAGATAAAAGCATGAGGAAAATAAGGGTTTTTCAACACGACGCCTACATCTCAATTGATTTCGCAGTGCAGAAAGCTTCAGTTTACAGAAAGATCGAGGATGAAGGAAGGATTCCTTACATTGCGAGCGAAAAACTTGAGATCAAACCCAAGGATTCTCTGGAGGAAGAAATCAGGTTTTTCCTTAAGGCAGTTAAACAGAAGAGTAAACCCATTGTTTCCGGTGAGGCAGGAAGAAGGGCTCTTAAGATAGCTTTAGAGATTACAAAACAGTTGAGGATCGAGACTCAAAAAATTGTTTGATGAAAAAAAGTCAAAGAAGATTCTCGTTGTCGCCGGTGAGGCTTCAGGAGATCTCCATGCTTCGCATCTTGTAAAAGCCATGCTGGAGATGGAGCCAGGCTTACAATTCTATGCTATGGGTGGAGAGAAACTGAAAGAAGCAGGGGCTCTCATACTATCTGATATCTCAGAACTCTCTGTGATGGGAATCACAGAGGTTGTAAGTCATTTAGGGCGCATATATCGTGTTTTCAAACGGCTTGAAAAGTTTCTAAAGAATGACCAGCCAGATCTTATTATTTTAATTGACTATCCCGACTTCAATCTCCGCCTGGCAAAAGCAGCCAAAAGGTATAATATCCCCGTCCTCTACTACATCAGCCCTCAGATATGGGCCTGGAGAACCAGCCGCATAAAAAAGATTGGCAAGCTGGTTAATAAAATGATTGTAGTTTTTCCCTTTGAGCTTTCTTTATACGAAATAGAGGGGATTGACGTCAGTTTTGTGGGACACCCCTTACTGGACATAGTGAAGGTTGAAAAATCGAGAGAAGAAAATATTAAGCGGTTTGGTCTTGATGAACAAAAGATAACTATCGGACTGATGCCAGGAAGCAGGTTAAGTGAGGCAAAGAAAATACTTCCACCCATGATAGAATCTGCTCAGCAACTAAGCAGGCAATTTGGGAATCTGCAATTTATCTTACCGGTAGCTCCTGGATTAAAAAAAGAAGAAATAGTAAGGCTGACTGAAGACACCGACTTAACAATCACCATAGCTGATGATAGTATATATGAGGTTATTGATATTTCCTATCTTGTAATTGTGGCCTCAGGGACAGCTACTTTGGAGACAGCTCTTTTGTCAACACCAATGGTCATCATCTATAAAATGTCCCCTCTCACCTATCTGGTAGGGAGAAAACTGGTAAAGGTAGACCACATCGGGATGGCCAACATTATTGCCGGTAAAAAGGTTGTTCCTGAACTGATACAGAATGAGGCAACTGCGGAAAGGATTACTCATGAGGCAACTCGCATGCTTGAAGATTCACTTTATCATCAGAGCATCTGTGAAGAACTTGCTTCAACCAATAAAAAACTAGGAAAACCCGGGGCATCGAAACGCGCAGCTAAGATCGCCCTTAAGATGCTTTATCATTAAGCAAACACCCTTTCAACCTGAGGTTTCTACTATAATGACTACTGTTTCAACAAAAAGTTCTTTTGAGCTCTATAAGAGATTAATCAAGTATGTTAAGCCCTACTGGAAGAGGATGACTTTTGCTATCATCTCTGCCATTTTACTGGCAGGTGCTAATACCTCAATTGCCTGGATAGTCAAAAAAGTCATGGATGATGTTTTTGCCGAAAAGAACATGCAGATGCTGGCTATCATCCCTCTTGTGATTGTTGTTCTCTATTTTTTAAAAGGCTTATTCCATTATGGCCAGGCCTATTTGATGGGTTATGTTGCTATCAGGGTAGTTACCGACATACGTGATAGGATTTACCATCATTTACAAACACTTTCCCTTGCTTTTTTCACCAAGAACCCAACGGGGGTTTTAATGTCCCGTATCGCCAATGACACCTCTCTCTTACAGTCCACCGTCTCTGACAGTATCACTTCTCTATTGAGAAATGCCCTCACTATAGTGGGTCTTACTGGATATACCTTCTGGGTAAACTGGAAACTTGCTACTATATCATACCTTATCATTCTATGGGCTATAATACCCATTCAGATATTTGGCAAAAAAAGCAGAAAGTTCAGCACAAAAAGCCAGCGCAAAATGGCAGATATTGCCAAATTCCTCCTTGAAACCTTCTCAGGCATCAGAATTGTTAAGGCCTTTGGTATGGAACACTATGAGAGCCGAAGGTTTTCAGAGGAAAACTTCCGTTTCTTTAAAATCCGGATTAGACGACTCCGCATCCGAGCGCTCGCTTCGCCCACCATGGAAATGCTGGGAGGTGTAGCCTCTGCTGCTATTCTTTACTATGGGGGATATAATGTGATAAAAGGTTCTATGACCACGGGAGATTTCTTCTCTTTTGTGGCCGCATTCGCCATGATGTATAAACCGGTTCGCGAATTAAATAAGCTTAATCAGACAATACAGGAAGGGTTGGCTGCAGCAGTAAGAACATTCGAGCTCTTAGACTTAAAGACGGAAATTGTAGACAAACCGCATGCTATAAAACTTCCTGCAATCAAAGAACAGATTGAATTCAGGAATGTCAGTTTTCAGTATGATAATGAACCCATCTTAAAAAATATTAATTTGAAGGTGAAATTCGGTGAGATCATTGCCATCGTAGGTACCAGCGGCGCCGGCAAAACTACCCTGTCCAACCTCATACCCCGCTTCTATGATGTATCGTCCGGTGCCCTGTTAATTGATGGTGCCGATATTAGAGATGTCACGCTAAAATCCTTAAGAGATCAGATCGGTATGGTAACCCAGGAAATTATCCTCTTTAATGATACTATTAAAAATAATATCTCCTATGGAAGTCTGGAAAAACCTGAACAGGAAATCACAAAAGCAGCAAAGGCGGCTTATGCTCACGAGTTTATTACAAATAACCCCGAGGGCTATGACAGCATAATAGGAGAGAGGGGAGTTAGACTTTCAGGTGGACAGAAACAGAGGATTGCTATTGCCCGTGCTCTTCTCAAGAATGCACCCATTCTCATTTTAGATGAAGCAACTTCCTCACTGGACAGTAAAGCAGAGGGGGAAGTCCAGACAGCGCTGGAAAAACTGATGGAAGGACGAACCACCTTCATTATTGCCCACCGACTTTCCACTATTAAAAAAGCAGATCGTATCATAGTTCTCTCAGATGGCAGGATGGTGGAAGAAGGAACCCACAGCGAACTGCTGGCACTTCAGGGAGAATACCACAAACTCTATACGATGCAGTTTCGTGAAAGTGATCACCTCCCCCCGCAGTCAGACTTACTTTCTAATACAGGGACAACCCAGTAGTGCGTTTCTAATTACCATTATAAAAGTTTTGCAGGAATGACTATTGGTTGAATAGTTTAAGTCGCAGAAATTCCGAGGCAGTCTATGTACTTTATCTATAACATTCTACTTTCTATTATATCTCTCCTTTTAGCACCATTTATCCTTTTTGCCGTATTAAGGGAAAAGAAATATAGAAGCGGGCTCTCCCAAAAACTGGGGTTTTTATCCCCACGCCTTCTCCTGAAACTGTCTGGTAGCAGACCTGTCTGGATACACGCGGTATCTGTTGGAGAAGTTATGGCTACCATCCCCCTGATTCAAGAAATAAAGAAACGATATCCCTCCAAAAAAATTATTCTCTCTACCGTTACAGTTACCGGCAGTTATACCGCCACTATAAAAGCCAGGGAGGTAGATGCAGTAATATATTTTCCTTTCGATTATCCTTTTATCGTAAAAAGAGTGATTAAAAAAATCAATCCTAAGCTCTTTATTACCCTGGAAACGGAAATCTGGCCAAATATCCTGAGGGAGCTTAAGCGCAATAATATTCCCTCGGTGGTAATCAGTGGTAGGATCTCAAATCATTCATACCATAAATACAGATGGGGTCGGTTTTTTTTCAGAAAAGTTTTAAAAAACATTGATGCATTCTGCATGCAAACAGAAGTTGATACCAGAAGAATCATTGATATTGGTGCCAACAGGAACCGTGTTAGTACCATTGGAAATCTTAAGTTTGATCAATGTGTGCCTGCCCTGACTGCTGAAGAAAAAGAAAACTTGTATAACATGCTTAATTTAAAGAAGGGTCAAGCAATTTTCATTGCTGGAAGTACTCATAAGGGGGAAGAGGACATCGTCTTAGAAGTTTTTAAGAATATTAAAAAAACTTATGCAGATCTGACCCTCCTGCTGGCTCCTCGACATCCAGAAAGGTTTAATGAAGTGGCAAACCTTCTCTCTCATCTTAAGCTGCGGAGCATTAAGAAAACTAAAATAAAGACCGGTAAGAAAGCAAATCATTATGATATTATCCTGCTTGATACCATTGGAGAGCTCTCTAAGTTCTATAGCATTGGAACTATCATCTTTGTAGGGGGAAGTCTGGTTAAGACCGGAGGCCACAATGTTCTTGAACCTGTAGCTTACAAAAAGGCTGTGATCTTTGGACCTTATATGGATAACTTCTCAGAGATTTCCAGATGTTTAAGGGAAAGCGGGGGCGGTCTGCAGATAGATAATCAAGAGGAATTTCTTTCACAGGCTGAGATGTTATTGCAAAATGACACTGTTCGAGACAGGCTTGGAGAGAAGGCTTTTGAAGTCATTGCCCATAATCAGGGTGCTATTAATAAAGCAATGGAGGTGATTGAAAGGTTCCTGCAAAGAGCTTTAAGCAATGAGTATAAGAACTGTTTTTGAACGAACACTATATTCCCTGCCGTCTGAAGAGGGCTTCTGCAGAAGATTTTTCCTGTTTCCTCTTTATCTCATATCGCTTTTGTACCGTTTCCTTATCCGGTTCAGACACGTCCTTTATAAAAATGGGGCTTTGAAATCTTACACCTTGCCCAGTCGGGTAATCAGCGTTGGCAATATTACACTTGGAGGAACAGGTAAGACACCAACGGTAATCTATCTGGCACAGCTGTTTAAGCAACAGGGCAAAAAAACTGCTGTGCTCAGTCGTGGATATAAGGGAAAAAGTTCGGAGAAAGTAGCAGTCGTATCAGATGGAAAGCAGATTCTTCTAAACGTACTGGATGCTGGAGATGAGCCCTTTCTCCTTTCTAAAGCACTTCCTGGTGTGCCTGTCATCATTGGGAGAGACAGGGTACTTACAGGTAGATATGTTGCCGAACACTTTTCTTCTGAGATAGTGATACTGGATGACGGGTTCCAGCATTTGAAAATGAAACGCGATGTTGACATACTGCTCATTGATCTTGGTTACGGATTTGGCAATGGCCACCTGCTGCCCAGAGGTATTTTAAGAGAGCCTCTCATCCATATGAATCGAGCTCACATATTTCTCCTTACCAAAAGAACTGGCAGTAAAGATGATAAAGCAGTGGAGAAGAAAATAACCTCTATAAAACCTGATGCAAGGATTTTTCATGCTGGTTATGAGATACGTTCTTTAACTACCTTGCAAGAAAAAAAGGAAATTGACCTGGATTATCTTAAAGGGAAAAAAGTGCTGGCTCTTTCAGCTATTGCTAACCCACACTACTTCTCTTATCTTTTAAAGCAACTCGACATCTCAGTTGTTTCCGAATGGGCACTGCCTGACCACCACTATTACACTTATAAAAATGCCAGAAAACTTAGTGAATACCTAAAAAACGTTGACTTCATCATCACGACAGCAAAAGACAGCACCAAGATGGATGAGAATGTCTTTGGAAAATTACCTATACTCATACTCGAAATTATGTTAAAGATACATGACGAACAAGGATTCAAAGACGTTCTCTTTAAACTCATCTCTTAATTCAACTGCGCGAAGAATTCCTTTTCTCAACAAGCGAAGTTCCCATGCAGAAATACACTATCAAAACACCCTCCTCTCAGCAGGAGTTTAAAGTCAATTACCAGCAGGAGCTAAATCCTGAACAACTCAAAGTGGTAATGAGTGGAAGCGGCCCCGTTTTGGTTATTGCAGGTGCAGGCAGCGGTAAGACTAGAACCATTACTTACCGTGTGGCTCGACTTATAGAATCCGGTATCAACCCTGCTAAAATTCTACTGGTTACCTTCACGAACAAAGCAGCAAAAGAAATGCTCCACAGGGTAGAATTGCTAATCAATCTTAACATCAGAAAACTTTGGGGCGGTACCTTTCATCATATTGCCAATCGTACCTTGAGAATCCACTCTAAACTTCTAGCCTACAACAACAATTTCACTATTTTAGATCAGGGAGATTCCAAAGAGCTGCTCAACACCTGCGTTGCCGAACTGGGATTTAAAACCAATGAGAAGAGATTTCCACAGGGTAGTGTATTACAGGATATCGTTAGTCTCTCAGCTAACACCCAAAAGAAAGTGGATGATATTATTGCTGAGCGCTATCCATTTTTTTGTGAACTCACAGACGAAATAAAAAAGATCGCCCTTAACTATCATAAACGGAAGACAAAAGGCAACCTCATGGATTTTGATGACCTCTTGCTTAACTGGCTGGCTCTGTTAAATGATCATCCCCATATAAGGGAACATTACTCCCAAAAATTCCTATATATTTTAGTTGACGAATACCAGGACACCAACCGTATCCAATCTGATATCATCGACCTCTTATCCCAGGAACACCAGAACATTATGGTGGTAGGGGATGATTCCCAAAGCATTTACAGTTTTCGGGGGGCGAATTATGCCAACATCCTTGAGTTTCCTAAGCGTTATCCCAACGTTCACATCTACAAACTCGAGACAAACTACCGTAGTGTACCAGAAATACTTGGCTTAGCTAATGACAGCATCATCAACAATCAGCATCAATTTCAAAAAACTCTCCGTGCAATTCGGAAAAGTGGTTTGCAGCCTATCCTTGTCCCCTTCAACGATGTGATGCAACAGGCCAGCTTTGTAGCTCAAAGAATGCTCGAGCTCAGGGATGAAGAAAAGTCACTAAATGAAATGGCTGTTCTCTACCGCGCTCACTACCACAGTATGGAACTTCAAATGGAACTGACCCGCAGGGGTATACCCTTTGAGGTGAGGTCTGGCTTGAGATTTTTCGAGCAGGCACATATTAAGGATATCACCAGTTATCTTAGAGTTATCGTGAATCCTTTTGAAGAACTGGCCTGGAAGAGGATTACTAAATTGTTGCCTAAAATTGGCAATGTTACTGCACATAAGATTTGGAATATGCTTTCATCTTCAGTTTCTCCTTTAAAAAGCATGAGCTCTGAGAGCGCTCTCAATCTTATACCAAAGCCATCCAAAGATAACTGGAAGAAGTTTACCTCCTCCTTGAATCACGTGAACAACCCTGATTTGCTCAGGGCACCAGCAGAAATGATTAGGATGATACTGCAGGAAGAATACGAAGAACATCTCAAGAGCAAGTACCCTGACTATGAATCCAGAATGGAAGACATCAACCAGTTAATGCATTTTTCACAACAGTATGCTTCTACCGAAAACTTCTTGAGCGAGCTTGCACTTCTAAACAGTGTAGCAGCAGAGGATGTAGTGGGGGGTGGGTATGAAGATGAAAGGGTAAAGTTATCTACTATCCACCAAGCCAAAGGACTGGAATGGGATATTGTATTTATCATCTGGCTGGTTGAAGGACGATTTCCCTCCATGAGGAGTTTAAATAGCTTAGCCGGTGAAGAAGAGGAAAGGAGATTGTTCTATGTTGCAGTTACCCGAGCCAGAGATGAACTCTATTTAGGCTATCCCCTCTGGGATTACAGTAGTTACAATCCCTCCACTCTTTTAAAACCTTCCCGCTTCCTTCAGGAAATCCCAAGCACCAGTTATACAAAATGGATGGTTGAGGAAAAGGTTGAGGAAGAGTGGTAAGAGAAAAAACAACGCAACAATTTGCCCCTAAAATAGGGGCATCTAAAAAAGGAATTTACTATACTACTTGCTCAATCTATATAGAGAGTTTTCTCCATCTACCTCAAATTCCAAATCCTTCAACACCTTTCCTTTATTTAAATCTGTTCTAATTTTTCTCACTGCTGCTTTTAGGAAAGGACTGCCTTTCCCTTCAAGTGTATCGAGTGAAAGTTCCATCTCTTCAGTCATCTCAGACGGGAAAATTACTTTTTCCTTCCTCATTAAAGGTTTGAGAAGAGGAATAAGCTGGTAAAGTATCTTCTCCACTCTGATTCTCAACTCTGAATCATTCATTATAAGCAGTGAAATCTCTAAAGCATGGGTGTAATACAGATTGACATATCCCACACCACAGTCAGTTTGCTTTAAAACATTATCCCTGAAACTTCTCAACAAGTGAAGATTACCTGTATCGTCCTTCAGTATGGTTACGGCAGGACAGGGCAGTAGAATAAAAGGAATCTCAACGGTCTGATCCTCAACAACCACTACTGTGGCGTAAGGTGGAAAAGAGACATAATCACTCTTTAAGAGTGTTACCTTGTGCATTCCTATACTAACAGGAGAGATGGTAGATGGGGTAGTATATCCTGTAATCGAATCATCCAGGATGATATCAGCATCTCCAACAGTATCATAAATGCAGATAGACCCGGATGCTATCTTTGGTCCGCTATAATTATCCCCGGCCGGTAGTTTAACGGTATCATTATAGCCCTCGGTAAAAGAGAAATAGAAACTATGACTTCCCGCTTTGAGCAGTTTGGGTCCATACCGATAGGTTCCATTGGAGCTTTCACCATTATAGAGACTCATCACATAGGATATATTATCAACATAAAGGTATGCAGTCTGTGGCGTGTCTCCTTCCTTATCGTAATAATCAACATAGTAATAAAAATCAGTAGAGTTACTCCCCGAATCAGGACTAACTTTTCCATTTGAAAGCTGAGGAGGATCATTGACAGTAGGACCCGTGAAGCTTCCAGAAACAGGTAGCCTAAAGATAGTGCCATTCTCATCAGTAAAAGAGAAATAGAAATCGTGGCTTCCCATTTTCAGCATTTCAGGTCCACACTGATAGGTTCCATTAGAACTCTCCCCACTATAGAGGGCCATCTTGTATGCCACACTATCTATATACACATAACTTTCTTCCGGGATATTTCCTTCCTTATCGTAATAATCTACGTAGTAATAAAAATCAGTAGAAGTTTTGCCTGAAACAGGATCCACCTTCCCATTTGAAAGCAGAAGAGGTTCATTGACAGAAGGCCCTGAGAAACTCCCCTCGACGGGTAACCTGACGGATCCACCTTCCCCATCGGTAGCAGTAAAATAGTAGTTATGAGTCTCCGAATCTAATAGCTGACCGGCTGATTTATAAGTACCATTGTAAGCCAAACCAGTCTCTAAGGCCAATAAAGATGGCGTGCTGTCAATATACACATAGATTTCATCAGGTGCCTTTTCATTAGGAGCCTGGTAGTAAACTTCATAAAAAAACTGGGTTGAAGGGCTACCACTGCTGGGAACTACGCTTCCATCTGACAGTACAGGATTATCATTGACCTTAGGACCTGAATTGCTTCCTGTAGCTGGCAGCCTGGCAGAGCCACCATCCCCATCGGTGGCACTAAAATAGTAGGTGTGAGTTTCGCCGTTTGTCAAGGTAGTTGTCACCTGAAAGTTTTCATTTAAGCTACCT
>CAZOKO010000038.1:0-22880 GCA_964580455.1 uncultured Thermodesulfobacteriota bacterium
TGCTCAAAGAGATATAAAATCACCCACACTCCTACACGATGACCCTAAATTTTTTATGTTTTAAATCCTGACTATCTGCGGAAATCTGCGTCCTATCTTCAATTCAAAGCCACTTGCTTTTCTTCTCCAGATAAAAAGGTAACAGTTTAGTCAACTTTTTTACACAATAGGGGAACTTAAGTGAATAGGTGCGTTGCTAATTTGTTTTGAATTAAAAAAAGATGGGCATAAGTCAAGAATCTTAAACTTATTTCTTCATTTCATTTAGATATATTACGGCAATAAAAATGGGTTAAATGATAATGATGTAGAAATGTTGCATCTACAAATCAAGCGGGCTTCTGACCCCAAGTTTATTTTTCCTGGCGACGTGGGTATATATCATTGGTGTCTGCAGGTTCGCATGACCTAGTTTGATCTTTTTCATATGTATCTCGAATTGTTAATAGAACCTATTCTTATACAGAAAGCTGTTTAATGATTATAATAGTTGCCCAAAGCGGATAAATCAAGCCCAAGATACGCATTTTTGAGTACTGCTGTTGACAATCTAACCTCTGAGGAGTAAAATCTTAACAAATAAAGGGCAACAGTTCAATAATTATGTTAGGTGGTGCAATACTTTAGATAGAAAAGAGTCTTGTATGAGCTTTTTAAAAAGAATGCTAAGTCAGTGCAAAAAACCTAGTGGGCGATTTGGTAGATTTCTCGCTAGGGGAATGAATTTTGGGCATTCAGGTCTCACGAGATGGGGTTTAGGCTTTATCGACATCGCAAGTGATATAGATGCACTTGACATTGGATGTGGCGGCGGAAGGACTATTGAGCGACTTGCAGGAATCGCCACAGATGGCAAAGTCGTCGGCATTGACTATTCGCCAGATGCTGTTGTAGTGGCCAGGAAGAAGAATCGTGCGCTTATTAACGAAGGACGAGTGGAAATATTTCAAGAGGCTGTCTCTTCGATGAGATTCAGCGATGGTGCTTTTGGTCTCATCACCGCTTTTGAGACCCACTATTTCTGGCCAGATTTTCGTAATGACCTCAAAGAGGTTTATCGAGTTACGAAGCAAAACGGACAACTCCTTATCGTGGGAGCCGTTTATAAAAACAAAAAATACGACCGCAGAAATCAGCGTATTGTAGATGCCATTGGAATGACGTATCTAAGCATCGAAGAATTTCGAGAAGTATTGGAAGGTGTTGGGTACTCGAAATTCGATGCACTTGAGGAAAAGAATAAGGGATGGTTCGCCGTCAAATGCAAAAAACAAGAAGGGGGCACCGCCTAACAATTCATTGAAGCGGACCAGACCGCCTGCTTCGCAGGCGTCCTGGCCGCTTAATTCATGCCCGTTGGCCTGCAAGAAAGAGGAATATGAGAATAGAAAGGGAGACGAAGGTGAATAGACAACTTATGTTCATTCGTTTATCAGAATTTATCAGTGAGATGTCATAAAATATTTATCATATTTTTGTATGTTGCAAAGCACTTATGCCCCTATTCACCTGCGTCCTATCTTAAATTCAAAGCCACTTGCTTTTCTTCTCGAGGTAATCCATAAGCAGGCACTGTCCCAGTTCTTCTGGCTGGATGTGGAAGATCCTTCCACCACACCTTTTTGCCGCTTCCTGTACAAAGGCAACCCTCTCTTTTTCCTGTGACAAAAGAAAAATACTGATGGCAATATTGTGACGGGCAAGACCCTCAAGCCTTTTGAGAGTTTTATAAAGGGTTTTCGTGTGGGGTGGAAACTGGAAGAAGAGATAGCCCTGTTCCCGGTGGGCTGTCGGTTCACCATCGGTGATAAGGAAGACCTGTCTGCGGTAGCCTTTGTGGAGGGAGAGTACCTTTTGAGATAAATCAAGGGCCTCTTCCATATTGGTGTAGGGGTTGGTCTCGTCCCAGGTAAGAAAGGGAATCGCTGAGTACTTGATTTTGTGAGCTTTGGTTGAAAACCCTACCACTGCGATTCGGTCTTTTGGATACCGTTTTCGTGCCAGCCCGTAGAGGGCCAGGGTAACTTTTTTTGCTGCGATGTATCGATTCTCGAATCGCATGGACTTGCTGAGATCAAGAAGGATAACCGTTGCAGACCTTGAGATAATCTCTTTCTTAAAAACTACAAAATCCTTTTCTTCAAGCTGAACCGGCAGTCTGGCTCCTGTTCGCTTGATGGAGTTTAAAATGGATTGACAGGTATCGATGAGTGGAGGGTCTCCGAAATGATATGGTCTGGTCCCTTCAGTGAGATAGGGCTCTGTAGAAAGATCAGAGCTTAACCGGCGGGAGAGAGGATCATTTTTTCTGGGTTTAAAAATTTCTTTTAAGATATTCCAGGCTACTTTCTGCATGCCCAAAGAAGTGAGCTTAAGTCCTGAGGAACCTCGTTCAATCAGGCCTTGATTGAGCATGAGTGAATGGAGATTCTTAATCATCTGCCAGTTTTCAAGAGAGTCTGTTCCTAAAAGCTCTTCTAACCGTTTTTCATCAATGCTGTTAAGATCATAGCCCCAGTAAACGCCCTTTAAACCCTTCTCCACTTTCTCATGTTTATGCAACTGATCAATCTTTACGGGGCGGCCCTCTTCCCGGGGGAGGGGGCGGGCTGAGCCTTCAGGGGACGTTTTGTTCATGGGTGCCCCCGATTTTATATGGCCATCACTTTCTGCTGTAGTATTTAACTCTTCTTTGATTTTCTTGATTGTTTCAAGCAGATCCTTAATACCCTTCAGAGCCTTTTCCCCGCCTGGTTCCATATATCCTTCCCTTCTTAGCTCTTCAAGTGCTTCTTCTAATGAAGTGTGCTGAAAGATAACTTGAGAGAGTGCCTCGACAGGGGGTGAGGCTTGGGATTCATAAATCTTGACCGGTTCACATGCAGGCTGGTAGTGTATAATCTTCATTGCCTAGAATCATAGGTTATGCTGGTTTCTCTTATCTCCTTTTTTATCTTTCCTCCAATGGCGAGTCCTTCGAGTATGAACTCTACTGCCGAAGCTATGCTTTCTTGAGAGGCATCCTCTGACAGTTGATCTGCCCTTCCCTTTAAGGAAGGATAGGATTCAATGTTTCTGAGGTAAGCAGGAGAGGGCGTTATTTCGGATACTTCAAAGCCATTACCAGAAGAGAATTCTTTAATAAAATCTGCACAAGAATCATGGGAGAGATGTTGTCTGAAAATTTTTGAGATGGCATCTCTTATGAGAATGTTAATCTTTTCTTCCTCGGCGTTATCTTCTATAAAGTCCCACTCTATTTTCCCTTTCATGGAAGAGGAGAGGTGAATGAGATCAGTAATTCGTGGCACCACCTTTTTTTCATTCAGACGGATTGCCCTGCGGAAGGCGTTGCTTATCATGTTTTCCATATTATGAATACTCATACGCACGCTGATTCCGGAAGAGTGGTTGATTTCTGATCTGTGGCGAGCCATCTGTGAAATCTCAGCAATGATTTCCTCCATAAAGTGGGGAAGCCTGAGGGTGAATCCATCAGTAGTGAAAGGAGCCCTTTCCTGTCTTACAATGGCGATTTCTTCCTCGAGGGTTTTTGGGTAATGGGTTTGTATTTGTGCGCCAAAACGGTCTTTTAATGGCGTTATAATACGACCTCTGTTGGTATAGTCTTCAGGATTGGCGGTAGCTATGATGAATATGTCCAGGGGGAGTGCAATTTTATATCCCCGGATCTGCACGTCCCGTTCTTCCAGAAGATTAAAGAGCCCTACCTGAATTTTTTCATGGAGGTCTGGGAGCTCATTAATGGAGAAGATTCCACGGTTGGTTCGTGGGACCAGCCCGTAATGGATAGCAAGCTCATCAGAAAGGTATCGACCTTCTGCAATTTTGATTGGGTCAATATCACCAATGAGGTCTGCAATCGTTACATCAGGAGTCGCCAGTTTTTCCGAAAATCGCATTTTACGAGGTACCCATTCTATCCTTGTTTTCCCCTTGTTCTTTTTGATTTGTTCGTGGCAGTGTTTACAGAGAGGATGAAAGGGGTCATCGTTAATTTCACATCCTGAAATAACGGGAAGTGATTCATCCAGCAAGGCTGTGAGAGATCGCATTATTCGTGTTTTTGCCTGTCCGCGTTCACCTAAAAGGATGATATCATGACAGGAGAGGATAGCATTCTCGATTTCCGGGATGACCGTATCATCATATCCAATAATACCGGGGAATAACTGCTCCTCTTTTTTCATCTTCTCAATCAGATTGGCTCGAAGCTCAGCCTTAACCATTTTTGGCCAATATCCCGATTTCTCAAGCTCGCTTAGTGTTTGTGGAAGTTCCACTTTAAATTACCTCTTTTAAGTTAGTAGTCAGTTGACCGCTCTCCTAAATCCGCGATTTAATTAGCTCCAGCACCCCGTATTGTAACATACATAATAAAAAGTCATATCGCGTAAATCAAGTAAAAATTGAGCTTGTTAATTGGTAACCCCCAATAAAAAGAGCTGCTCAGGTAGATTTGCCACACCCTTAAGCAGCCCTTTTTTATTATAAAGTCCTCAAAATATTATCTATTGGTGGAACAATTTGTTTCAATCTTCGCTACAACCACGTTTGCCTCGGTTCTAACTCTCTTACGAAAACCTTTCCTCTATCTATAGATTGTTTAGCCTGATGATACTTGAATACCACACTATTATATCCATACTTTCCTATTATCTCTATTTTACCGTCTTTATGAGACATCACATACCTGAATGATTTTGCTATACCGGACAGCTCTGCCTTGGCTTCTTCTACGATATCTATACCCTCTAATAATGGTATTCCATACTTCGAATTTCCTTTTGTCGGCCTGCATTGAAACAGGTAATAGGGAAATATTCCGATATTTATGAGTTTCTTAAACAGCTTGACAAGAGTATCTGGATTATCATTTGTTCCCTTCAGAAACACTGCTTGATTCCTTAGCACCAGACCTCCCACACTATAATCGAGCAATTCTACCATACTTTCAGTATCTGAGGAAATTTCATCAGGATGTACAAAGTGAGTAATAATGTCTACACTATATTCCTTTAACAGCCGTCTCAACTTTGTATCCAATCTTCTGGGATAAAAGTGGAGAGCTTTGGTTCCCACTCTAATCTTAATATTTTTCGGGATCTTGCTAAAGATATTTTCTAGTTCTTCATTGCTCAAAGTCAGTGGGTCCCCACCACTTATAAGCACATTGTCAGTTATTGGATTGCTTCTTATGTAATCAATAGCCTCATCTACATTTTTGCACACCTCTCTTTCGGTTTCAAAATTCCTCTTTCTAAAGCAGTAGGGGCAGTATTCGAAACATTTGTTGGTAACTAATAGCAAGACAGTATTTGGGTATTTGTGTTGTAATCCTCGAACTTTAACATTTTCAAATTCATAGCTGGGATCCAGGGATAGAGTATCTTCCTTAAACTTGAGTATTTCCATCATGGTGTTGTCTCCTTTCTTTGATTATAGAAGCGAGCCTATTTCATAGTCACAAACAAAGGTCTACTCACTTCCATGGAGTTTGGCAAGCCATAAAAGAAAAGCATTTATGCCATTACGTTCAACTAAAATACAATATATTATAACATAAGAGGTTGATAAATGCCAGATGAATTTATTGAAAAAATCGCATTAAATAACTTTTGTTATCTGTTGTCAAGCAATTATATCAGCTACTGAAATGATATTGAAGATAGATTGCCCAATTACAGGTTTTCATTTGTGCTTATCTATGTTATCTATTATCCCAGAATTTGCAGTAGCCATCTACTGCGGCTTGAAAATCCTTGCTGCAACGCTTGTTTCACGATTTTACTCCTCAACATATCTATGGATATGCCTTCGTCGTAAAATCGCTCCAACTGCACGTTTCGCTACGGTTTTCTGCGCCTCGCTACGATACCTACTGCAAAATCTGGGATAATGATAGTGTTTTTCATCCAAAATCTTCACCAAAGGAGGTAACAATGAAAATCATGGCGTTTGTGGGAAGTCCACGGAAGGGGGGCAATACCGATATCCTTATTGATAAAGTTATTGAAGGAGCGAAGAGTAAAACAGAGTTAGTAATAGAAAAAATCTACCTTTATGAGGCTAATATTAAATATTGCAATGCTTGCGGTGCCCATACGGTATTGGGAGGCAGCAAAGAATGTCCTATCGGTGACGACATGAATGAAATCCTCAAGCGAATGGTTAAGGCAGATGCCTTTATTTTCGGCTCACCCAATCATGGTCGCACGATCTCGGCAGCCATGACTAATTTTATTGCCAGGATGATGCCGTTGCTCAAGATGGAGGTTAAAAGGGATGCTTCTGGAAACATCATCGATGCAGAGTCAAAGCCTTTGGTGAGGGGGAAGAAGGCTGTTATGGTTGTCAGTCAGGGCGATCCCTGGCCCACTTCTTCAGCACTTGTATTAAAGATTTTAGATGACAATATTAAAGATTTCCAGATGAAAAAAGTGGGAGAGGTTTTTAGTATGTTCAATCTTGAGAAGGGAGCCGTTAAGGACAAAAAGGATGATTTGAATTGTGCATTTGCTATGGGAGTGAGATTGGCAACAGTGATGATTTCGTAAGAAGTCCATCGCTGCATTGCGTTTCATCTTTAGTCATTCCCTGGCTGCCTGCCCGAGCTGACACTCGTGTCGGCCAGGAAGCTCGGCCAAGCCGCATTAGATAGCTACTGCAAATTCTGGGATTAAGTATTGTCAAGAGAAAGGGTTTTAAGATGAGGGAGCAGAGTGGGAAAGATGTTACAATCTCTTTAGAAGTTTATTTTGATTACTACTGACCCTGGTGTTATCTCGCAGCCGTTCGGCTGGAAAGACTTGAAAATGAAGTGAGGGAATCCCTTGCCATTTCCTGGAAGAGCTATCTCATTCGTGGGGAAGGTGTAACTGAATTTGATGACTACATTGCGTCTCACTTTAAACGAGCCAATGAACAGGAAGAGGGAATTACCTTCAACCTCTGGGAATCAGGACATTACCCCACCTGGGGCATGCCAGCACTCAGGGCAAGCAAGGCTGCAGCATTACAGGGGAGAGAAAAATGGAATAGATTCCACCTGGCAGTTATGAAAGGTTTCTATACTGATGGGAGAGATATTTCCAATGAGCGTGTTCTTGAAGAAATAGGAGAGGAGGCTGGTCTTGCGATGGAAGAGTTTACCCGGGAATTGAGAAATCCCAAGTGGGAGAATGTTGTTTATGAAGAGACCAGGCAAGCGCAAGAGGTATTTGGTATTAGTTCCATCCCGACAGTTATTGTTCAGAACAGATATCTGGTTGAAGGGGTAGTATCCTTATCCTATTATAAACAGGTGGTAGAAGAAGTGAAAACACAATTAATGCCACAGAATTGCACTGAAGATCACAGAAGTTACTGAAGCAATAATCAAGACATGTTTTATTCTGATTGTAGCTTGCTTTTTCTGTTCTGATAGTAGGCGTTCCGGATGGCGATATAGGGATCAAGGGCAGATTCCGTCAATGCCTCGTAGTCGCCAATGGTGAGAGATGTTTCGTTTAGATCTTCGTAACTTCTTATGCCGATCTTGATGAGTGGTGATAAAAGATAGGTTGTTGGGTCACAACTGGTATCACCAATCAGTCCAAGAGTACCTCTTAAGCTCGAGGGGCCAAGGAAAGGTAAATTGAAAAAGAAAACGGGTCGCATTCCATAAAGACCCAGGGTTTGGTCGAAATCAGCTTCCTGTTCCTTAAGGTGGAAGAGCGATTGTGCAGGATCAAAAAGACCTCCTACCCCTAAAGTCGAGTTTATAGTAAATCGTGTTGATTCAATTGCCACTCCTTTTATTTTTCCTTGTAGTGCGCAGTTTACAAAACGAACTGGCATTGCAGCGTTTGAGAAGAGTTTTCGAATACTTGTCCTGGCCTTTTCCGGTAAAACAGCCCTGTACCCTCTTGCTGCCGGTTTAAGAACCCAGAAATATAGTTTGTCATTGAACTTAAAAATGGCTCTATTGTAACCTTCCAGTGGGTCGTTAATGGTTTCTGTCTCCTCAGCAAGTTTATTATTCTCTTCATCCAGTTCATAATCATCTTCAAATGATCTGACAAATTCCTTGCTCTCTTCAGGTGGCTGGATAGATTCTTTACTATACTTATCTGCTTCATGCTTTTTCTCCAGTAGACGGTCTTTTGCTGATTGGGATTTCGGTGTTTCACTCGGAGACATTCCATTTGCGAGAATAAGATAGTGCGAAGTATGTTCTGAGAAATACGTTGAACTTTCATGTTTAATAGGACTCAAACTTAATAATAGTGAAGAATCATCTGAATGGACATTAGTGGGAAGGGATAAAGCAGGAAGTATCAACAAAAGCAAAACAAAACGTTTCATTTTCCCTCCAGTTCTGTTTCCATTAAGAGCAGGTGAGTATTTTTATAACTATTTAAGAAAAGAAATGAGTTGAAACTGTGCAATCAGAAAATGTTTTATATTCATGGATTTCGAGGTGCATACTAACATAAATCAATTATAATGGCAATTGATTTTAATTTTTTTTAATGACTGTTGGGTTAGCTCAGCAAATGAGTAAGATTGAAATGATTTGAGCAGTAAAAATACATTCTGCCAATTTCTTGCTGAATAAAATCAAATTTTTTTAAATCTTGCCTCTGTAATATCATTCTTCCCCCGCAAAATATCCTCTTGTCAATCAGTTTGATAAGTTCTGTATCGGCTTTGAGAAATAATTTCTTGAGAATTGTGTTGTTTTTTTTATGAAAGAAGAAAGACGTATTCGTAAAAAGTCCGGTTTGCTCCTTATTTGTCATTCCTGCCCCGTATCAAGTACGGGATAAACTCCAGCAGGAATCCAGTAGTTTCAGGTTGTTATGGACTCCCGCTCCCCGATCAGGTCGAGGACAGGTTTTGCGGGAGTGACTAGATTTTTGACTTTTTACGAGAGCATCAAGAAAAAGTCAACAAATTCTCTAACTATCTATTTCTTTAGGAAGAATTTCCAGAAATTGATTGACAGTGAAAGTTCTATGTGTTACCAATTCTAAATAACTGAATGAGTATTCACTCATTCAGTAAAATAGTAGAAAACTATTATTTTTCAACTAGTAAGAGGATTTAATGAAAACCGTTGAGTTTGAAGATATTGTCAGAAGGGTAAAAATTGCCTGTATGTCAGCCAATTTTGAGCTGGGAGAAGATGTTATAGCTGCTTTTAAGAAGACAGGGGAGACAGAAGAGTCTCCTGTTGGAAAGGAAATCTTGGGACAACTGCTTGAAAATTCAAGGATTGCAAAGGAAGAGAAGATTGCCATATGTCAGGATACAGGCTTTGCTGTTTTTTTTGTGGAGCTTGGCGATGAAGTAAAGGTAAGTGGTGGGAATCTGGTGGAAGCTATCAATGAGGGAGTAAGGCAGGGGTATCAGGAAGGGTACTTGAGAAAATCTATCTGTCATCCTTTTACCCGCAAAAATACCGGTGATAATACACCGGCAATTGTGCATCTGAATCTGGTTGCGGGTAATCAATTGAAAATCGTAATTGCGCCAAAAGGAGGGGGTAGTGAAAATATGAGTCGAGTGACCATGCTAAAACCCTCTGATGGCATTGAAGGGATTAAGAAATTTGTGATTGAGCGCGTCAGGGAATCAGGTGCCAATCCCTGTCCTCCTCTTGTTATAGGTGTAGGAATAGGGGGAACCTTTGAAAAGGCAGCGTTGATTGCCAAAGAGGCTTTATTGAGACCTGTCGGCAGTAAAAACCCTGATACAGAATTGTCTGCTCTTGAAGAGGAACTCCTTCTAAAGATTAATGATCTGGGGATAGGACCTCAGGGATTGGGAGGGAGAACCACAGCCCTGGCGGTACATGTTAAGATGCATCCCTGCCATATTGCCAGCCTTCCCGTTGCAGTTAATATCAATTGTCATGCCAGCAGACATAAAGAAATACTATTCTAGGAGTTACAATGAGTGGAATTAGACTAACGACCCCTTTGCGTGAGGATGCAGTAAGTAAATTGAGGAGTGGAGATAAGATCCTGGTAAGTGGCACAATTTATACAGGTCGTGATGCTGCTCATAAAAGACTTGTAGATTTGATAGATAAGGGGGAAGCATTACCCTTTGATGTTAAGGGGCAGATCATCTATTTTGTAGGACCCACTCCGGCAAGACCCGGAAGACCCGTTGGTTCAGCCGGTCCAACTACCAGTTATCGGATGGATGCCTATTCACCAAAACTGATAGAAAAAGGTCTTAAGGGGATGATCGGAAAGGGAGCTCGTTCTCAAGAAGTTATTGATGCCATGATGAAACATAAGTGTGTTTATACAGTAGCGGTAGGTGGGGCTGGCGCCTTAATCTCAAGATGCATTAAGAGCTCAGAGATTATAGCCTATGAGGATTTAGGCCCTGAGGCAATCAGGAAGATGGAAGTAGAAGATATGCCGGTGATTGTAGTGAATGATACCCTGGGAAATGACCTCTATCAGGAAGGAGTGGAGAAGTATAGAAGGGGATGATGGATTAAACGAATGCAAATGCCTTAGAGATTCTTCGTGAGCTTCGTGGTTTCATTTATTGAATAGGAGGTTTTGATGAAGGTAGAGCTTTCATCGGAGAAGGTTAAAAGCGATTTTGTGAAAAAGATAGAGGAATTGAGTGGTCAGAATATCCTGTCCTGTTACCAATGCGGAAAGTGTTCAGCCGGGTGCCCCAGTTCATTTGCCATGGATTTGTTACCTAGCCAGATTGTTCGCATGGTACAGCTTGGGCTTCAGGACGAGATTATGGATTCCAAGACTATCTGGCTTTGTGCATCATGTCTTACCTGTAGTGTTCGCTGTCCGAGAGGTGTGGATATCGCAGGGATATTTGAAGCCTTAAGGCTTTTAGTGACGAGAGATAAGGAGAAACTCAACTATGTAGAACCCTCAGAGATACCATCTGAGCAATTGGAGGAATTGCCTCAAATTGCTCTTATTAGTAATTTTAGAAAGTTTACTGGCTAAAGGAGCAGTGTATATGAAGATTTTCTACTATCCCGGGTGTACAGTAAAAACCAAGGCAAAAAACCTGGAAGAATCTGCCATCGCTGCCATGAAGGCACTGGACGTAGAACTGGTAGAACTTTCCGACTGGAACTGTTGTGGGACAGTTTTTGGGATGTCAACGGATGATTTGCTTCATCAGTTGGCACCGTTAAGAAACCTGCTGAGGGTGAAGGAGCAAGGGGGAGATAAAGTTACCACTATGTGTTCCATGTGTTACAACACCCTAAAGAGAGCTAATCATCTGATTAGAGAAGATGAGGAGAAGAAGAATTTAATTGCAGATTTCATGAGTGAAGAAGCTGTAAGATATGAAGGCGAAGTGGAAGTGCTTCACCTTTTGGAGGTGTTGCGGGATACGGTTGGGTTTGAAAAGATAAAGGAGAAGGTGAAAGTTCCCTTAGAGGGGTTGAAACTTGACCCATACTATGGATGCATGTTGACTCGTCCTCAGGAGATAGGAATAGATAATATGGAAAATCCCACCATCCTGGAAGAACTGCTTACGGCTTTGGGGGCAGAAGTAATAAGAGATCCGATGAAGACAGAGTGTTGCGGCAGTTATCATACCGTAAATGCGGTTGAGGTAGTAGTGGACAGGGGATACGGAATACTCAATTCTGCTTTGAAAAGAGGGGCAGATGCGATGGTATTGAGCTGTCCTCTCTGTGATTACAATATGGACCACCGGCAAAGAGAGATTGCAGGAAAATATGTTGACTTCAGTAACATTCCAGTCTTCTATTTTACCCAGCTTCTTGCTCTTGCATTGGGGTTAGATGCTGTATCAGGTCGCTTTGATTTGAATTATGTTGATCCCCTTCCCCTGCTTAAGGAAAAGGGATTAATTGCGTAAGGATTTGCATGGAAAATATTGGCATTTTTATCTGTTACTGTGAGTTTGAGATTGCTTCTTTCCTCGATATAGAAGAAATCCTTAAGGTCTCCCGGAAAATGGAGGGGGTTAAGTTTGCAGAAAGCTATAAAGACCTCTTTGGCAGCTCACAGTTGAAGGTTATAACTGAGTTTGTTAGAAAAGAGGGTCTGGATGGTGTGGTGGTCGCCAGTTGTTTGCCTCACGTTCATCGGCAGGCAGTGGAAGAGATGCTTCAAGTGGCGGGATTGGATAAGAGATCTTCCGAGGTAGTGAGCATTAAGCCTGAGAGTAGAAATGGGAAAGGGATGAGTGGCTATACAGAAGATGCCATTTGCAGGATAGGGGCAGCAGTTGAGAAATTAAAGAAGAAAGAGCTTAACCCGGTATCTACCATCCCGATGGTAAAACAGGCTCTGGTGATCGGTGGTGGAGTATCTGGTATCCATGCAGCTCTTGATATTGCCAATGGGGGATACGAGGTCTTCCTGGTGGAGAGGACACCCAGTATCGGTGGTCACATGGTTGAATTATCCGAGGTATTTCCCACCCTGGATTGTCCCCAGTGCATCCTTACGCCCAAGATGGTGCAGTGTGGTCAGCACCCCAATATCCATATATTGGGGTATAGTGAGGTAAAAGAGGTAAAAGGTCAGGTTGGTGATTTTGAGGTTCTGGTTAAACGGAAGGGTACTTACATTGATTGGAACAAATGTACAGGGTGTGGTGAGTGTGCTAATGTATGCCCGGTGGAGATGTACAGCGACTTTCAGAGAGGGACAGCTCAGCGAAAGGCAATCTATAAACCCTTTGCACAAGCAGTACCCAATAAGTTTGTGATTGACAAACAGGGTGTTCCACCCTGCCGTGATGCCTGTCCCATTCATCTCAACGCTCAGGGGTATGTCCAGCTTATCTCTGAAGGCAGATTTACAGAAGCCCTTGCCTTAATTCGTGAGACGCTCCCATTCCCCGGCACCATCGGGAGGATCTGTGTTCACCCCTGTGAAACGGAGTGCAAGAGAAAAGAGGTGGATCAGCCTATTTCAATCTGTTATCTAAAGCGTGCAGCAGCGGACCTGGGGGGGGAAGATGGGGAGGTTGAAATTACTGTTGATGAGGAGAAGGGTAAAAAGATAGCTGTTATAGGTGCTGGTCCGGCAGGGCTGCTGGCAGCCTATGATTCAAGAAGAAAAGGATATGCTGTTACCGTTTTTGATGCATTCCCTAAGGCAGGGGGTACATTGCTGTCAGGTATTCCTGAATACCGATTGCCACGGGCTATTCTGGAAAAAGAGACTGCTATAGTCAGTAAACTGGGTGTAGAATTCCGTTTCGATACAACTGTAGGTAAAGATATTCCCTTCGATCAATTGAAAAAAGATTATGATGCGCTCTTCATTGCCATAGGAACTCACATAAGTACCAGGCTCAATATAGATGGAGAGGGGCTCAAAGGAGTCGTCCATGGAATCGATTTCTTGAGAATGATCAACTTGGGAGAAGAGGTTACCGTAGGGAAAAGGGTAGCTGTAGTGGGAGGTGGCAATGCAGCCATTGATGCAGCCCGGACCCTTAAGAGAGCAGGAGCAGAGGAAGTAAATATTATCTATCGGCGTTCGTATAAGGAGATGCCTGCCAACGAGACGGAGATAGAGGAGGCAGAAAATGAGGGGATAAAGCTCCATCTGTTATCTAATCCAGTAAGACTACTAGGGGAAAGCGGGAAGGTCACCCATATGGAATGTGTTCGAATGAAACTGGGTGAACCGGATGCCAGTGGCAGAAGAAGACCTATCCCTGTTGAAGGTTCTCAATTTACGATGGAAATAGATATGGTTATCCCTGCTATCGGACAATCACCCAATACCAGGCTGCTTGGGGAGAAGACGGGGTTGAAGGTTGCCCGGAATGGTACTATGGATGTTGATCCCCTTACCCTGGAGACCGGCATTGCCGGGGTCTTTGCAGGAGGGGATGCAGTAACAGGGCCGGCAAGTGCTGTGGAGGCACTGGCGGCAGGGAGAAAGGCAGCCATTTCTATTGACCGTTATCTGAGCGGGGAGGAACTGAGAAAAGATCGTGAGGATGAATGGATAAAACCAAAAGAGCTTACGGTTGCTACCAAAGGAGTGGAAGAGAAACCCAGGGTGAAGATGCCCACACTGGATGTAGCTGGGAGAGAGGGAAACTTTACCGAAGTAGATAAGGGCTTCAGTCAGGAGGAAGCCATTTCCGAGGCCAAGAGGTGTTTGAGTTGTGCAGGTTGTTGTGAATGCATGTCCTGTGTTACTGCCTGTGAGGCCAAAGCAATCGATCACACACTGGTTGACAGGTATGAAACCATACATGTTGGAGCAATTGTCGTTGCCAGCGGTTATGAGCTTTTGTCAAAGGATTTGATTGAGGAGTATGAGAATGATCCAGATATATTAGATCCCCTCCAGTTTGAGCGTTTTCTATGCCCGTCTGGTCCTACTGATGGAGTAGTGATAAGACCATCAGATAGAAAAACTCCAAAAGATGTGGTCTTCATTGAGTGTGTGGGGTCGCGGGACCCTGAACATCACCTTCCTTACTGTTCGCGTGTCTGCTGTATGTATAGCTGTAAGATGGGGATGCTTTATAGACATGCAGTTCACGATGGGACAATGTATATCTTTTATATGGATGTAAGGACGGATGGGAAAATGTATGAAGAATTCTATCAGCGGGGCACGGAAGAAGATGGAATCATCTATATCAGAGGCAGGGTATCTAAAGTATTCAGAGATGGGGGGAAAATCATGGTGTGGGGAAGTGATACCTTGACAGGCAAGCAGGTAGAGATTGCTGCTGATATGGTGGTGTTAGCCATGGCAATGATTCCCCGACCAGATGCGAAAGAGCTGGCTAAGATTCTGGGGATTGAGACAGATGAATTCGGTTTTATGAAAGTTGCTCACCCCCGGTTGAAACCGTTTGAGAGTGAGGTGCCGGGCATCTTTTTAGCTGGGTGCTGTCAGTCGCCGAAAGATATTCCAGAATGTGTTGCCCAGTCCTGCGGCTGTGCAGGTAAGGTGCTTTCTCTCTTTTCTCAGGATGAGGTGGAATATTCACTGCCAGTTGGTGATATTGTGAATGTGTGACGTGTTGATAAGTAAGGGGAGAGGGTTCAGGGAACAGGATTTAGAATATAAGGAATTTTATTGTTTTAATTAGTGATTCTTCGTGAACTTCGTGGTTGCATAGTTTTATGAAAAGTAAGAGAATTGGGGTTTTTGTCTGTCATTGTGGTTTAAATATTGCCGGCTCCGTGAATGTTGAAAAGGTGGTTGAGGAAATTAAGAACTATCCGGGGGTAGTTCATGCGGAGAACTACATTTATATGTGTTCTGATCCCGGCCAGGATCAGATTAGAAAGGCAATTCAGGAGAAAAAGCTTGATGCAGTGGTAAATTGTAACTGTTCTCCTTCACTTCATGAAAATACCTTTCGAGGTGTTGCTGCCTCTGAGGGGATCAATTCGTATCATTGCGAGATCGCCAATATCAGGGAGTGGTGCAGCTGGCCTCATGCAGACAATCCAGAGGAAGCGACCAAAAAGGCAGTGCGGATTATTCAGGCAACTATTGAGCGGTTGAGGAGAAATGAACCCCTTACTCCTATGGTAATTCCTTTGACAAAAAAGGTGTTGATAGTTGGAGGGGGAATTGCCGGTATGCAGGCTGCTTTAGATGTTGCCAACTCCGGTTATCAGGTTTACCTGGTGGAGAAAGAACCCTCGCTTGGGGGACACGTCACTCAGCTGTCAGGGTTGGTGCTCACTCTGGATAATGCCTCGTGTAATATTAGCCCTATAATGGGGGAAGTTATTAAGCATCCTTTAATTGAAGTCTTGACCTACAGTGAGGTGGAAGAGATAGAGGGATATGTGGGGAGTTTCAAGGTTAAGGTGCGAAGGAAAGCAACCTCCGTTGACCCTGAACGTTGTGATTCCTGTGGACTCTGTCAGGAAAAATGCCCACAGGAAACACCTTCTGAGTTTGATTGTTCACTAATTAACAGGAAAGCAATTTACAGGTCTTATCCTGATGCTGTTCCTGGTCAGTTTGTTATTGACAGAAATACCTGCCTCAATTTTCAGGGAGGGGAGTGTCAAATATGTAAGGAGGTTTGTCCACATGATGCAATTGATTATTCCAGGAAAAATGTTATAGATGAGATTGAGATAGGGGCGATTGTGGTGGCAACAGGCTATGACCTCTATCCCAAAAAGATGGTTGAAGAGTATGAAGATGATCCAGATGTTTTAGATGGACTCCAGTTTGAGCGTCTCCTCTCTCCTCAGGGGCCTACCAGGGGTGAGATAAAAAGGCCCTCTGACGGCAAGGTTCCCAAAGAGGTCGTTTTTATTCAATGTGTGGGTTCTCGTGACCCGGAAAACCATAAGCCTTATTGTTCCAGAATCTGCTGTATGTATACGGCAAAACAGGCTATTCTTTACAAGAAAGTAGTCCCTGATGGACAGGCTTATATATTTTATATTGATATACGGGCGACTGGTAAGGGTTATGAGGAGTTCATTAAAGAAGGGGTGGAAGAAGAAGGTTTGTTGTACTTAAGAGGTCGTGTCTCCAAGATTTTCCGTGATGGTGATAAGATTACGGTGTGGGGAGTTGATACCTTAATTAATAGGAGAATTGAGATCAGTGCAGATATGGTAGTTTTATCAATGGCAGTGGTGGGGAATGCCGGAAACCGGGAGCTGGGAAAAAAGCTCAATGTTATAACTGATAGTGACTGTTTTGTTACAGAGGCACATCCTAAACTGGGACCTGTTGAAACCTTAACAGCAGGGATATATCTTTGCGGTACCGTTCAAGCTCCCAAAGACATCCCCGATACCATTGCCCAGGCGAGTGGTGCGGCAAGCAAGATATTATCGCTTTTTTCCAGGAAAGAGTTACTGCATGAACCTCAGATCGCCTGTGTCGATCAGGAGGTGTGCAGTGGATGTGGTTATTGTGAGTCAGTCTGTACTTACCGCGCAGTGGAAGTTGACCCTAAAAAGAGGGTTGCTGTGGTCAATGAGGCGGTGTGCGAGGCCTGTGGTGCCTGTGCGGCAACCTGCCCCTCAGGGGCAATCCAGCTTAAAAACTTTGATAGAAGACAACTTATGAATATGATTGATCAGCTTACTAAGGACTATTCCCTGGCTTCTTAAAAAGAGGTAATTAAAACATATGAATACAAAATCAGCACTGGTAATTGGCGCGGGAGTTGGAGGAATGAAGGCTGCTCTTGAACTTGCTGAGACAGGTATTCAGGTTTATCTTCTCGATCGGAGTCCTAATATTGGAGGTGAAATTTCTCAGCTGGAGCGACAGTTTCCTACCAACCGATGCTGCATGTGTCAAATGCTTCCTACCTATGGTCGGGATAGCTCATCTCAATACTGTTTAAGGAAAGATCTCTACCATCCTTTCATTACCTTAATCTCTCAGGCGGATGTGGAAAAGGTTGAGGGGGAGGCATGCAACTTTAGTGTGGATGTGAAGATCAGGTCTCGCTTTATCAAAGAGGATCGGTGTATCGGTTGTGGTATTTGCAGTGATGTATGTCCCGTTGAAGTGCGAGACGAATTTAATCTTCTGGGTTTTCGCAAGGCAGCCTATATTAAATACCCTCAGGCTATTCCCAATATTTATACTATTGATCAGGAGCACTGCACCCGCTGTGGTGACTGTGTGGAGAAATGCCCGACCCAGGCGATTGATCTTTCCAGACAGGATGAAACAAAAAAACTTAATGTGGGTGCAATCATCCTGGCTGCCGGGTTTGATGAATTTGATCCCAGTGAGTGGAGTGAGTACGGTTATGGTCGCTATCCCAATGTGGTTACCAGTATAGAGCTGGAAAGGATTTTTAGTGAGACGGGTCCATATGAAGGCAAACTTGTACGTCCTTCTGATAAAGAACCTGTAAAGAAGGTTGCCTTCCTGCAGTGTATCGGATCTCGGACGCATGAGAGCAACTACTGCAGTTCTGCCTGTTGTATGTATGCCATGAAGGAGGCAATGATTCTCAAAGAGATAAATCCCGAACTTTCAATTTCTATCTTCTATATGGATTTGAGGGCATTTGGAAAGGGGTACTACCGCTACTTTTTAAAGGCGAGAGATGAGCTTGGAATCAACTTTACCTGTTGTAGGGTTCCCACTATTAAACAAAATCCTGAAACGGGCAACCTCTCGCTTATCTTTTTAGATAAAGAGGGAAATTTACAGCAGGAAGAATACGATATGGCTGTTTTGTCTATCGGCCAGAGGCCCCCCAAAGGGCATGAACACATACTTCGGTTACTAGATTTGAAAGAGAATGAATGGGGGTTTTGTCAGATTAGTCGGTTTTTTCCAGTTGAGACGAGCAGAAAAGGAATATACGTATGTGGTCCTTTCTCAGGACCCCGGGATATACCGGACACTATTTGCCAGGCGACTGCAGCAGCGTCAGGGGTTGCGGCTCTTCTGAAATCCATTTCGGATAAGAAAGATGAAGCCCAGGTTGACGTTACACGTGATGAAATAGTAAATCTGGTAGATGAGGAACCGAACATAGCAATCTTTATTTGTAAGTGTGGGGGAGAGATCTCTAGTATTGTTGATATTAAATCCCTGGCCCAATCCTTAAAATTAATTCCAGAGGTAAGGGTGGTGGAAGAAGTTCCCTATCTCTGTTTAGCTGATACCCTGTCAGAGATAAAGGAGCAGCTGAGAGCACTCAAGGCCAATCGGGTGATCTTCGCCAGTTGTGTTCCTTACGGCTATGAGCGCAAATATAAGCAGATGGTGAGGGAAGCGGGCCTCAACCCTTCACTGATGGAGATTGTAAATTTAAGAGAGCAGATTTCCTGGGTTCACAGAGAGGAGAAAGAGGAAGCACAGAAAAAAGCTTTGGGATTGGTAAAAGCGACAGTTGAGAAGCTTAGAAGGCAAGAACCGCTGTCATCTACGAGAGTTCCTATTAAACATCAAAATGTACTGATCATTGGAGGTGGGCTGGCAGGATTGGTATCCTCCCTTTCCTTGAGCCGATTGGGTGTTGAGGTCTGCCTGGTGGAACAGTCAAATGAATTGGGAGGAAACCTTAAAGAAAAGAGATACAATCTTGAGGGAGATGAACCCCAGGTTTTGCTCAAGCAGTTATTAGAAGAGATTAAGAAGAATGATTTAATCCACATACATTTGGAGAGTACGGTTGTAGAGGTAAGTGGACAGATAGGCGATTTCAAGACTACTATTCAAGATAAAAATGGGGAAAACGATACCATTGCCCATGGGGCTCTTATCGTTGCAACCGGCGGCAGGGAGAGAAAGCCAGAAGAGTATCATTGCGGAGAGAGCGACCACATTATTACCCAAAAGGAATTAGAGAAGCAGATTTTTGAAGGCAAGGAAATACCACACTCTGTTTTGATGATCCAATGTGTCGAGTCAAGAGAGGCTGAACGTCCCTACTGTAGCCGGGTCTGCTGTTCTCAAGCGATTGCCAGTGCCTTAAAGATCAAAGAAAAGAACCCACAGACAGAGATTGTCATCCTTTATCGGGATATCATGACATATGGATTCAAAGAGGCTTACTACACCAAATGTCGGGAAAAAGGTGTAACATTCATTCGCTATTCTTTAGAAGATAAACCCCGAGTTACGCTTGAGGATGGAGCAATTAGGGTAGAAGTGAATAATCCTGATCTTAAGAAAATGCTTAAGTTTAATCCTGAACTCCTGGTCTTAAGTTCTGGTATTGACCCAAATGAGAATAAATCATTAGCAGAAGTGTTAAATATGGAACTGGATGAAGATGGTTTCTTTAAAGAAGCGGAAGTAAAATTCCGTCCTGTTGATTTTCTGGTAGAGGGAATCTTTTTGTGTGGGTTAGCACACTCTCCCATGTTTATTGAAGAAACGATTGCCCAGGCACAGGCAGCAGCCCAGAGGGCATGGAGCATTCTCTCAAAGTCAGAAGTTGAGGCAAGCCGTCTTGTCTCCTATGTAAATGAGAGACGCTGTTCGTTGTGTGAACTGTGCATAGCCGCATGTCCCTACCAGGCACGGGTGAAAGATGAAGAGAATAAAAAGATTGTTGTGCGTGAGGCCCTCTGTCAGGGTTGTGGTGCCTGCGCAATGATATGCCCCAACGGTGCTGCAAAACTGAAGGGGTACAGAGAAGACCAGATGTTTTCCATGGTGGATACTTTGTTGTCAGTGGGGTAGTGAACATAATTCGCCCTGCTCACTATCCCCTGAGAATAGTATAAAACGGGTGCTAATTAAAGCCCTGTGATTTTGTATATTATTAGCAACATGAATTAAGGAGTGACGAGATGTCTGATTTTGAACCTAAGGTGCTTGGCTTCTTTTGCAGCTGGTGTACTGCTACGGCTGCTGATCTTGCGGGAACCACACGTATGCAGTACCCGGCAAACATAAGACCCATAAAGGTGATGTGCAGTGGTACGGTGGACCCTGTCTACATAATTAATGCCTTACTTAAGGGAGCGGATGGCGTATTTGTAGGTGGGTGACACCTGGGTGAATGCCACTATGTTAGTGGCAATTATAAGGCCAGGAGAAGGATTGCCATATTGAAGTCAATATTTAGAAGTTTGGGATTGGAAGAGAATCGAGTCTTCTTAAAGTGGATTAGTGCCAGTGAAGGAAGAAAATTTGCTGATTCAGCTAAGGAAATAACTGAAGAAGTGAAAAAATTAGGTCCCAACCCTATCAATGATATCTGGTGGATTTGATGGAGAAAGGTGAAATGGCAAGGAAAGTAATTTTAGAGGTTAAAGAGGGTGACCTTACCAGGGCATTGAAAGAATTTTTTGCTGAACTGCTTAAAAGGGGGAATCTTGATGCCTTGTTAGTTCCACTTGAACTTCCGAGCAAGGTAAATGTGGTGCCTACATTGGTTGCAGATATTGGGAAGCTTGAATTTCTCCAGATACTTGCCCCCATAATGCCGGTCAACGCTGCACGGGTTATATCAGAGATGACCAAGGTTACAACCAGCAAGAAAAAGGTTGGGGTGGTGCTCAGGAACTGTGAGATTCGGGCACTCTTAGAGCTGGTTAAACTGAGACAGGCTTCACTGGAAAACATGGTTATCTTTGGTGTAGACTGTTTGGGGACGTATTCAGTAAATGATTATTCGGGGAAAGTTGCACAAGGCGAATTGCCCCCGGAGACAATCCTTAATCGATTCAAGAAAGGTGAGGAAGACCCGGACTTAAGACAATCGTGTAAAATCTGTGCGTATCCTCTTGCCCAAAACGCAGATGTTGTCATAGAACTTATAAACCATAATATCGAAAAAGAAGTAGGTGTTTCCATCGATACAGATAAGGGTGAGGAGAGCTTAAAAGGAATTGAATTGAAAGAGGATCCTGATGTAAATAAGCGGGAAAAGGCAGTTGAAGAGGTTTTATCTAAGCAGGCAAAGAAGAGAGAGGAGTACTTTAAAGAAAATGCTTCACAATTCCAGGGCATCGAGAAGCTGATGTCTGTTTTTTCACCTTGCATCAGGTGTTATAACTGTCGTACCGTTTGTCCAGCCTGTTACTGTAAGGAGTGTTTCTTTGATTCACCTACCTTTGAAATGGAAGCTGACCGTTACTTAGGATGGGCACAGACCAAAGGGGCGGTGAGAATGCCAAGCAACACACTCTTTTTCCATTTAACTCGCATGGCTCATATGGCTACCTGTTGTATCGGATGTGGTTTGTGTTCGGAAGCCTGTCCGAACAATATTCCTGTGGCTGAAGTATTTCAACTTGCTGCAGCTGAAGTGCAAAAAGATCTGGATTATATCCCGGGCAGAAGTTTAGATGACGAGTTGCCCCTGTCTTCCTTCAGGGAAGATGAGTTGGAGGAGGTATAAAAATATGGGTTCAGGGGATGGGGTGTAGGATACTGGAGATGAAAGAACAGTGTAAACAAATGCGAAATCCGAAGCACGAAATGAAAATTGAGGAATTTAAGAATTTAGGAATTGCGAATTGAGGAAATTCCTAAATCCCTTAATTCCTGAATCCCTAAATTTCTTATGATTTGTTTCGGATTTATAATTGATCATCATGTATCTTGTATCATGCATCATCTGTATTGAGATTTAAGAATGGAGTATATCGGAGATAGTGGTTCGGAGGTTTGTGATCAGGCTTTTGCTCAGAAGGTGAAGGAATTGAGCCATTCAGACCTGGATCGTTGTTATCAGTGCTACACCTGCACGGCAGGATGTCCTGTAGCCTATGCAATGGACTACTATCCCCATCAGATTATGAGAATGGTTCAGCTGGGAGTTAAGGAAAGGGTGCTTTCCTGCTCTACCATCTGGCTATGTGCCGCCTGTGAAACCTGTGCAACCAGATGTCCCAATGAGATTGAGCTGGTAAATGTGATGGATACCTTACGGGAGATGGCTTTACAAGAAGGGGTGAAAGTAAAAGAGAAAAATATAGTTTCTATGCACAAGACTTTCTTGTCCCTGGTGAAATCTATGGGAAGGCAACATGAGATTTCCCTTCTGGTGTTGTTAAAAATGAAAACAAAAGAGTTTTTAAAAGATATGATTTTGGGCATGAGGATGTTTCTTAAAGGAAAACTAAAGATTTTTCCTCACAAGATTAAAGGAGTGGAAGAGGTTAAAGGGATATTTGAGAGGAGTAAGGCGGAGTAAGAGACTAGTGTCTTGTATCATATATTCACATACCTAAAATTAAAGTCATTGCGAGCCCGAAGGGCATGGCAATCTCATTTCTAAAGATTGAGGAGCATATTATGAGCTTTTTGATGAGATTGCTTCGTCACTGCGTTCCTCGCAATGACAGTTAGTTACTTATGTGAATATAGGAAATTACGATACGAGGTACTAGTATAACGTTTCAATAAAATATCGACAATACAGGGTGTGTATGCTATAAT
>CAZOKO010000039.1:0-22672 GCA_964580455.1 uncultured Thermodesulfobacteriota bacterium
CAACTCTTGGGTTTGTCCAACGTGAGCCATGTTGAGTTATGTCAATAGGCATTAACAATTATTATCCTGCACAGGATAATTACTAAATATTAGAATGATTGTCATTTATAGATTTTGTCAATTGTGAGTCTTAAATTGCTTACTAATAATAAAATGAAGATGGTTTAATCTACCCTTTAAAACTCTTATTTTTGATAGTATATGGTGTGTGGCGAGAAAAGAGTAGACCCAATGAATATTGGATTCGTTGCGTGTGCCCGAAAACAGAGTGGAATTGCAGAGTACTGCAAGGACTTAAGAAAAGGCCTCAATACCTTCAACAACATCTCAACATTTCTCGTCTCCGGAAGGTGTTTTTGCTCACCTTTAATCAATCATGGTCACTATCCCTGTACGGCATTCCATGATTCATGGTTTGAGAGATATATTTTAGGGAGTATGCAGCTTGTGGCATCGAAGATGGTCAAAGGATTCAAACCCCGACTGCTTTATCGGGGATGGAATTACAAGCGATCAATGAATTCTTGCCAACCGGATATTGTTCATTATCAGATGGATCGGGAGATATTTGGTGTGCACCCTCTTTGGGGACTCTCGAGAGGGAGATCATTTAAATTAGTAGTGACACTACATGAATTTGAATTTGAGATTGATAGAATACTTTACACCAGGGTATTTAAGGCTGTAGATAAAATAATCGTTCACTCTGAGTATTCGAAGAACAAAGTTCTTAACTACCTGGATGATGAGAGCAAGATAGTGCTCATACCTCATGGAACATGGTGTGATAAGGAACTTGAAGAACAAAGAAATCAGGTATCCATCTTTGGTATCCATTCACAATTTAAAAAGTATGAATGTATCATTGATGCTGTGGATATTATAAATAACAAGTTTAAAAATAATGTCGCTATTCATTTTTACGGATATATAGAAGAGACTACCGTAAAGAGGTATAGAGATATTTTAAAAGTAAAACAGTTAGAAAATGCTGTTATATTTCATGGGCCTCTCTCTGAGGAGGCGTTTCATCAGTGTCTGCGGGATAGTCAATTTATCATTACCCCTTATGAAGATAGTCACGCCAGTGGTGTTATTCTGAAGGCGATGGGGCATGGTACTCCTGTCATTGCCAGTCGGGTAGGTTCAATTCCAGAATACCTGGGAGAAATGGGGGAATATTTTTCTCTGGAAGATCCGGGAAGTCTTGCAGAAAAGATTATTTTGCTCATAGGAGATCAAGCAAAGAGAAAGTCCATAGGAAAGGGTTTATGGGAAAAGGCTAAGAACGAGTATGCGTGGAATGTAGTAGCAAAGAAAACTATTCAAGTGTACCGAGAAATTTCAGAAAGTACCATGTGAGCTTTCTACTATGAAAATTCTGGTGGTATCAAATCTCTACCCACCCCATTTTATGGGAGGGTATGAACTTGCCTGTAAGGCAGTTGTAGATGAGCTTAAAAGAAGAGGACACCAGGTTATGGTTTTAACCAGCACCTGGCAGTTTGAGGGTAAGGAAAATGAGGACAGTATATGGAGAGTGCTACACTATTTCCCCCGTGCGCAGTGGCGCTCTCTCGCGAGGATATTTTTTGCGGAGAGGAACGATTGGACAGAGACAAAGAGAGTATTAGATCACTTTCAGCCTGAATGTGTATTTGTCTGGAATTTAGCAGGCCTTTCCCGTTCGGTACTCCACCTCTTACAGGGGTATTTTGAGACTATAGTATATAATGTCTTTGATTACTGGATGGTGGGTGAATTCCAAAACGAATGTCTTTTCCACCTTTTTGATAACAAAACGGGAACATTACCAATTGGTCAGCACCGCATTCCTGCACGTCCACTCAAATGTTTCTTAAGGACCATCTTTTCTGCATGCGGAATAGACGGAACAACTCCTGATTTACTTTCCAGAGGGAAATTTATATTTAATAGTAATGCTATTTTAACTTTCTGCAAAGAGAGAAGATTTAATCCGCATAACTACAGGGTAATCCACGGGGGAATTTCTAAAAAAGAATTTCCTCTCTCTGCTGGAAAGAAGAAATCTGTAATACGAAAGCTGCTCTATGTCGGAAGAGTAATTCCGGAAAAAGGTGTGCATACGGTCATTGAGGCTTTTCATAAGTTGGTTATAGGTAAAAAGATTGAAAATCTTACCCTCACTATTGTAGGGGATGGAGATACATCCTATATAGCACACCTTAAGAAGCTCATTAATAGCATGAATCTGTCTCCTTGTGTAACATTAAAAGGTAGAATGAAACGTTCATTGATTAGAGAGGAATATCTCTCTCATGATATTTTAGTTTTTCCCTCTATATGGAAAGAACCTTTTGGATTGGTCGCTTTAGAAGCTATGATTTGTGGAGTTGTCGTTGTAGGAACCGGCACAGGAGGGAGTGCAGAGATACTGCAGGATGAATTCAATTGCTTACTTTTTCCTCCTGAGTCTTCTGAAAAGTGTGCCCAACAAATTGAAAAGCTTATATTAGATCCGTATCTTTTTAACCGATTAAGGGAGAGTGGGGAAAAAACGGTAAGGGAACGATTCTATTTAGAAGATAAGATTGATGAGATAGAAAAATATCTACTGTCCTCACAATGAAATACTATGGACGTCAGCATAATTATTCCTACCTTCAATAGAAAAGATATCTTGCGTAAATGTCTTCAGGCATTGACTCATCAAGATGCTACTCTCTACTACGAGGTCATCTTAGTAGATGATGGATCTCAGGATGGAACACAAGAGATGGTTGAAGAATTGCAAACGTCCCTCTCATTTCCTCTCACCTTTCTCAGACAAGAAAATAAAGGACCTGCCGCCGCACGAAATCTGGGAATTAGGAATAGTTCAGGTGCAATTTTACTCATTATGGGTGATGATATTATTGCAGACCCTTATTTGGTGAAAGAGCATGTTGAGTGGCATACTGTTAAATATCCACAGAAAAACGCTGCAATATTAGGGTTTGTACACTGGTCTTCTCAGATTGAAGTTACCCCTTTTATGAGATGGTTGGAGGGAAAGGGGTGGCAATTCCCCTATAAAGAAATAGAGGGCAAGACAGAAATAGGCTGGAAATATATGATGACTCCCAACATCTCCTTTAAAAGGATTTTTTTAATTGAGCATAATCTTTTTTTCGATGAACGGTTTCAATATGCGGCTCTGGAAGATTATGAATTTGGATATAGATTTTTTCAAAAAGAGGGGAAACTTTATTATAACCCGGATGCGATTGGATACCATTGGCATTCCACCACCCTTGAGAGTGCATGCCAGAGGATGTTTTACGTAGGGGAATCAGCTCAAATTTTAAGACAGATAGCACCTCAGCTAAAACCCTATAAGATATCGTGGAGAAAATATATTTATGAATTTCAATTTTTACGGTTTATAGTAAGACGTGTGTTAATACCTCTGGCACAAATCATGGAGAAAAGAGCTGTTTTTCACTCTCTTTATTCTTGTGTGCTTTTCTTCTTTTTTCTAAAGGGGCTGAATAACAATAAAAAACATTAAAAAAAGTTGCTATTGTGATACTCTTTTCTTCTTCTATCCATGTGTTCTACTCATCTCATATTACAACTTGTAGTTGAAACAGCTTGGATGTACTGCTTATTTTTAAACTGGGTATCCTCACCTTTTATGTTTTTTAAGTATCTCTATCCATATATTTAAAAATATTAAAATGTTTATCAGAAAAGACCAGTTGGAATTTGTCCGGATTGCGTTTTATCCATTTTAATTCAGGAGGCCAGGGTTTTTGTACAAAGATATAATCTGCTTTCTTTCTCTTTAAATTGTGAAGCCAAATCGAAAAGTTGTTACCTCCTAGCAGGCCCCTGTGGAGCCAGATGGGGACCTCCCACTTATACTTCGCTGAAATATACGTGATGTCATTTTGTAGCCACCTTCCCATTAAAGGATAGAAGAACCATGCGGTGCCTGGTTCGTGCCAAGCTGAGGTCAAGGCAATGGTCTTTTTTTCATCGGGTTGATCCAAGAATGCCCATCCATTTACATAGATTCTTGGGAAATTGTGATAATCAGTATGCCAATAGTAATAGGTGTATCTTGTCGCATCCCGGTAACTTTGAAGAAGATCGAGACCTGTGACAAGAACAAAAAAACTAAAGACATAAATACTCCAGCGTTTGAAAAGAATACGATTTTTAATTGATAGCCTGGTAGAAGTTGAAAATATTTTCTCCTTTAAGCTGAAAACTTTAAATTTTTCTGCTACGATCTTGCGTATAATTATCACAAGAGGAATTATCAGCGCTACATATGGGTATAGTACCTCTACTTTCCAAAGGTGGCTTTTGTTAATGTATAGTAGGTCCCAGGCAACAAATGCTGTAAGAACAAATTTAATATATGTAGATTGTTTAAAGCGTGTTAGAAGTACTACGAGCCCCTGAGTTGTAAAAAGAGCAATATAGAGAGAAAAATAGCGGGTATGGACAATGTCTCCCGGTGCATCTCTTGCGATAGTAGCTGAAGTATTGGTGTAAAAGATTATGATAGGTATAAACCACATTATGTAGAGCAAATACCAGCATCTCTTTGGAACATGGTGGGGTCTGGTAAAAAGTGAAGTGAGTGCGAGAAACAGGAAAAGAAGGTATTTCGGTCCTGCAGCTAAACTAAAATAACAGAATTTTTTATACTCTCGTTCCCAAAGACTAGACTTATCTAATGCTAAACTCCACATTCTGTTAATTCCCAACTTTTTCTCTACTTCAAGGGCATCCCTACCTTCAAAAGTTTTATTGAATATGGTTAAAGGAAAAGGATATAATGGATTCCCAGCCTCAACCGTATTCCGTATATACTGCCTTCCTCCTAACATACATAACATGAAGAGACCTAAAAGGATCAAACATAATTTCCTTGAGAAACCGGGATATCTGGCCAAAGCTAGCGTCTTTATGATAGTGGCGATTATGATGATTCCTGCTACAGGGATTACGCTATACTTTATTCCAAGCATTATACCGGCAGCAGAAACAGTCAAGAAACCATCGTATAGATAACCTCTCCTGAGGTATCTAAGGACGAATAATACCGAAGTAGTGCAAAATGCGAAAACTGCGTTATCTACATATCCAGTGGTAATTTGAGCAGATATCATGGGTGCAAAACATATTAAGGCAGGTGCGAAGCTTGCATCTCGTCGATTCAATCCTAGTTCCCTGGCAATGGCATAGCAGGAAATACCTCCCAAAAGGGTAATAGGAAAGTTCATAGTATTTACTAAAAGATCGTTGTGAAAGGGCAGGAGGAGCCAGGATGCGAATATTTCTCCATTAATAGGAAAATGTACGTTTTGCATTTTATACGGAGCCTGGAAGATAAGAAGAGTTCCCTTTTTTATCCACAAGGCAGCGGAGGTGAGGTGGTATGCTAAAGAATCCCAGTGGAGAGGTGGCATCAGGAGGGCACGGGACAAAGATAACAAAACAACAAATCCGCAGATAATTAGAAGGACGGCCCACTTGGAAGATAGCCCGTCTCTTATCCATATCCTTATTGGTTCAATATCAGCTTGGAGGTTACTTAGCTTACCCCATATAAGGTGGGAACCCAAAGCCAGAAGGAGACATGTGATGGTGACCCATGTTTTTGTTATGGCATGAAATGGTGACAGTGCCTGGAAGATTAAAATAATAAAAGCATAGAATAATGTGCCTATGGCTACCAATCTAACCGAAGCCGGGGCATTTGGGAGAAACCTCCTGACGAGAAGATGGGAGGTATAGAGTAAGGATATGTTGGTTATCAAAAAGACAACGCAACCCAAGACAGTATTAAATAACATTCAACCCTCAATTCAATAATCCCTTTATACAAATACTTCACACTACTATGGACTATTCTATGTAGCCAAGGCTTTTTAGCATCTCAAGATTCTTCTCATCAAGTTTTTGGTACTCTTTAGTTTTAGAAAAGATTCTCTCGAGCTTTATGAATGGAAGTATCGTTTCAGAAAGATCTTTTTCAATGCGGAGCAAATCAAAAATTGTCATCTCATTACTTTGATCCTGAGTGAATCGTTTAACAAAGCCACTGGAAGTTCGTACCAGAATAAGATGACCCTGATTCGAGTAGTTACTAAATCTAACATGTTCCCCAATAGGGTTCCTTGAATGAGGGTCAAGATGTCCAAAAGCAACAGGGAAATCAGGACGGTAGTATACTTTCTTGCCAGGATATTCCAGTCCAGTAGCTTTAAGTATGATATCTATGATTTTGGTAAGATCGATAAGTCTATTAGCATCTAGACCCTTTGGTTTGAAATTGTGTATGAACAGAGGAATCTTAGTTTGGAAAGGATGAAGGGAAGTAAAATGTGCAGTGGGTATAAATTTAGTGCCGTCTCCCTGTCCATGGTCAGAGGTAACTATGATAAGTCCATCATTAAAGAAAGATAAGATTGGCGGGAGAACATCGTCAATCTTCCTCATGCTTTCTTTTAGATGTTTTTTGTAATCACGCTTTATCGCTTCCCGTTTTTTAGGAGGAAAATAAAGCGGTGTTGCAATGGGGTCCTCAAAATTTATAAAGAAGAAAATCGGTTTTCCCTGGTCAACAGTTTGTAGCAATGTAGTAACCTCTGTGGCCACTTCAGACGCACAAGGGATCACTGTATAAAATTTCCCAAATACCTCATAGTCGAATGAGTAAAACCCCCGGCTTTTCTCACCTGTTATCTTGAGTTTGTTTTCAACAACATTTACCCATGTCTCGAAACCCTTATTCAGGTTAAAAATTGGATAACCGTAACAGGGGTTGCCAAAAACACCAAGGGTTTGATAGCCGGCACGGCGAAGAACGTCAGCTAAAGTAATTGCTTCCTGCGAAATTGAGATATCATCAATATTAATTTCTTTCTCAAATCGTTCATTATCGTTGATCTCCAACTGATTGGGCAGCCTGAACGCTCCATGTTGTTGAGGGTAAAGACCTGTAAAAAGGGAGGCATGAGATGGTAGAGTCCATGAACTGGGAGCGTAGGCATTTTTAAATACCATCGCTTCTTTCATAAAAGAAAAAAGGTTCGGCATTGTTTCAGAAGTGCAGTAATCATACCTTGCACCGTCCATTATGATTAATAAAATCCGTTTTGGTACATCTGAGGTAACATTTATTCCTGATGAAGCGATAAACAGTACTATGAGGTTTAATATAAATAGTGCTTTTATTGCTTTGTTCATGATTTTACCATAACGATATCAAATTTTCTTCTTTCATTCCCATCTTTCTATCATTCACTCGTTTTGATTTTGGGGTTAAACATTGAATCTGTTGCGGATTTGAAAAGATATGGATAACGCACTCCTACGACAGAACTGAAGAACTAAAAGTATAAACAAAACTTTTGAATAGTACTGTCTAAAAGGGTACTAAGTATTACCTTGTGTATCCCAAACTTTTTAGCTTCTCTTTTTCTTCTTCTGAAAGATTAGATTGCTGTTGTTGGGCAGGGTATTTTTTTGCATTTGAAATCCATTCAAACAAACGTTTTTTTAGCTGATTTTTTTGGTTGATCTCTTTTTCGGCGAGATTATTCAACTCAAAACGATCTGATGTGATGTTATATAACAGTTCGGTTTTTTCTTTATAATCATAAATATATTTCCATTGGGCGGTCATAATAGTTTTCAAAGTAGATTTTGTATCCAATTCTGCAAAGTTATAATCTGTCACATCCTTTTCCTTAAACAGTTCCTTTAGCCAGGACAATAACCCCTCCCTCTTTAATAAAGATTGCCCCAGTATTTGCTCTGGGTAGTCAATGTTGAGGATATCCAGAATAGTGGGCATGATATCAACCAGGTTGACTTGCTTATGGATTATTTCTTTTTTAGAGCTATAGGGTAGTTTAACTATGAGAGGGATGTGTATTGTTTCTTGATACAAATTGTTGCCATGACATAATTGGCCGTGTTCTAAAAATTCTTCCCCATGGTCGGAAGTGATAATGATAAGAGTGTTTTTATCCAACTCAAATTTATGAATTAGCTTTCCTATAAAAGAATCAACGTAGTTTATTTCACTGTCATAGAGTGATATACGGGTAGATAATGCTTTTGTATCATAATTATGTGTGGTGGCGGAAGGTAGATTAAAACTCCACCACGTTTCAGGTACACTTAGTTCTTCTACTATTGACTTAGAGGTATAGTTCTCAATCCAGGGGGTTCTTGCGAGATAAGGCAAATGAGGATCAATATAATGTAGCCAAACAAAAAACTTATCAGAATTCCTGATTTCATCTTCCCATGAAGATATTGTTTCATTGACAGGAGGAGCATCAAGAAAAGGTAAGCACTGAAAATAATCAAAACCTCTTTCAAATCCGAATTTTTCACTTAGGTGAATATTGGAAGCAACACCAAAGGTATTATAGCCATGCGCCTTTAAAATTTCTGCCAGCGTAACAAGCTTATCTGAAAACACTTCCTGCATATGTATCGTTTTGTTTTTCCTATAACCCATACCGTGAATCACTCCGTGATTGGTTGGGTAGGTGGATGTAATTAGAGAAACCATAGAAGGAGCCGTCCATGATGAAGGGGCAATAGCATTTTTGAAGATAATACCTGTTTCTGCAATTTTGTCAATATTGGGTGAGGTTTTACGTTCATAGCCATAGCAGGAGAGATGATCTGCCCTAAGAGCATCTATTGTGATAAGCACTATGTTAAAATTTTTATCCGTTGGTGAATTACAGCACATTTCACTGAAGAGGCTTACTAAGAAGAAAGATAAGATTAGAATAAAAATGCAGTGGTTGTATTTGTGTTTTTTCATTGCCTATGGTTTGTTCTTCAGTGAATTCTGTGGCTTTAATTTAAGATTGATTTTTAACAAGATATAGTCTAGCATTTGACATTAAAGATTTCAAAGAAAATCGTCATTCTGAAAAAGGTATGTGTATGTCAGAAGAAGTGGTGCAAAGGAGAAGAGGGTGGGATCATCTTAAAATGCTCCTGCCTTTGTTTTTAATTGAACTTTTATCATGTATGACATGCCTCTGTTACATGAGGCATAATCCAGATCATCTCCTGGTTTTTGATGATAGTTATATTACCTTAAAATTTGCTTCAAATTTTTTTAAATACAACGGTATTACCTATGATGGCATCTCATATTTAACAGGTGCAACCAGCCCCCTGCACATCATATTGGTTGCTCTGGTGGGCCTGTTCTTCAAATTGGAGACTGCTTCACTTTTAGTGGGCATTATCTTTTTTGTCTTTTCATCACTCATTGTCTACCTGTGGACACTTACAATTTATAATGATCGCGGGATTGCACTTCTTGCTGGAGTATTGATGTCAACCAGCGGATGGCTCGTTTTTGATTCCCTTAATGGTTTGGAATCCACGACCTTTATATTTTTCTCCCTTTTGACCTTTTATCTTTTTTATGCTTATGAACACAAGATTCACTATATTATCCCCCTCTTTTTAAGTATCCTGACCAGACCGGAAGGATGGTTTGTTGCATGTGCTCTCTTTATATGGCAGGTGATTCAGTATGTTAATCACAAAGATAAACGAATATTAAGATGTTTAGCAACTTCTCTGGGTGTATTTATTTTGTTGATTGTCCCATATTTTATATTTGCTCTTCATTCTACGGGTTCTTTACTACCCGGAACTGCCTTTTCTAAGGGGATATTTTTTGACGAGGCATATTTATCCCTGACCAATAAAATTGTTTACTTTAAGCATTGTTTGTCCCTCTTCTATAAGACATTCCTTTATCCTGCACCGTTTTTCATATTACCTTTTGTTTTATTTGCCAGGAGAGTTATTTTTATACCCTATCTCTGGTTTTACGGCAGTATCTTTTATGTGCTTTACTTCCTCATTTTCCCCGGGGCCACCAAACACTATTGGTGCAGGTATCAGCACATTTTTATTCCCTTAATCATTATCGCTATTTCAGCTGGAGCTGTTGAGCTACTCAAGATGTGCAAAAGGAAAACGTTAGCAATATCAATGACTGTATTAGTAGCATCATCTCTAATCTATAACCAGAGCATATCCTTCATGAAGGTGGAGAAGATTTATTCAGGTGAAATAGAATCTACAAAGAAGACGTTGATGAATTTAGCGATATGGCTGAAGGACAATACACCAGAAGACTCCCTGATTGTTCTCCATGATATTGGTGTTGTGGGATATTTCTCAGATAGAAAAATTATAGACCTGGTAGGTTTAACCAATCCAGAGGTTAGCAAGTATTATTGGGATAGAAGTTCAAAGAGGCTTTACAGTTTTAGTGAGAGGAGAATCATTGATTATTTAAAAGAAAAGAAACCAGATTACCTGGTGATGATCCCTGAATGGGATAGATATTTTAACTTATTTCAGCCTGGTAGCGAGAAATATTTTGAACATGTATACACTTCTGATCTCCTTTTCCCTACTGAACTGAGATATATGGTGTATAAGTGCAACTGGGAATTGTGATTGTTGGTTCTAAGCATACAATTGATTAAAGCCTTTATATATATTTGAAGGAGAATTTGTCAAGATGTAAATTGTTTGATCGAACCCAAACAGGCTGTTGCCCAAATCACTTTTCGCTTGTCTGAAAAGTGAGATAAACAGGTGACCCCAAGACCCGTATTGTTTCTTGTTATTAGTAGTCTATCATTTGACTTTTTTATCCTTTTTCAATTTATAGCATGAGAATTTAACATTCGGTTCTCCTTTATGTTTTATCAGAACTTTTTATGAGCGTCAAAGAGGAACCTTCCTATACTTACTCCATTAAAAAACGCCTTCGTATAAATTTTCAATCCAGTTCGGATTTGCTGCCTTCAATAATAAATACAGGGTTTAGGGGGTGAAACCTTCTCTGTCCTCTGATCTTCCTCATTTTAGAAATGTTTAGAAGGGTTACCGTAGAAAGCCAGCCTGCCTTGTCAAAAAATGACACCGCACTATTTACCGTCTCAAGGGTTGCTGCATTGATAACAATTTTACCAGATGGTAGTAAAGCACGCTTGCAGTGACGAAGAATCGGTAAAAGCTGTCCTCCAGCCCCGCCAATAAATATCCTGTCAGGCTTAGGCAATATTTTAAGTGCTTGAGGGGCTTCCCCTAATATCGACGTCACTATTCCAGCAGTATGGAATTTACCTATATTCTTTTTAATATCTTTGATGTGCTTGTTATGTTTCTCAATAGCAAATATTTTGAGCTCAGGGGCAAGAAGAGCCGCTTCAATGGCCACGGAACCGGAGCCAGATCCGATGTCCCAGAAAACTCCCTGCTTTGGGAAACTAAGCTTTGCCAAAGTGAGGATGCGAATGTCGTCTTTGGTAATAAGTCCTCTCTGGTGAGAGAATAGCTCATCAGAAATACCCAGACTAATATTTTCTACCTCTGCTCTTTCACTCCGGGAGGGGGAGATAACAATCATAACATTTAGCGATGAAAATTTTTTATTGGTAATATCCTTGAGAAGGCATTTGTGAACCTTCTCCTTTTTCCCTCCCAACTCCTCTATGATAAAGACGCTTACAGTTCTGAGAGATAGATCTTCTGAAAGTATACTCTTTGCAATCTTGCCGGGAGTATTTTTGTGGTCTGTAAGGAGTCCCACCTTTCTATATTTTCTAATCAGAGGTGCCAGACGGGGTGCCGGCTCCCCATGGAGACTCAAGAGCAAGGCATCATCCCAGCTCTCTTTGATCTTTGCAAAAGCCGCTTGAAAGGTTGTTATGTTTGGTATGATCTCAATCTTTTCCTTCCCCAGATGTTCAATCAGAAAGCTTGCAATCCCATAGTAGCCGGGGTCACCCGAGGCAATGATAACAACTTTCTTTCTTCTCCTTATGGACGTTTTAATGACACTCAGAACCTCTTTGAGATTTTTATAAATGGGAAATTTCTGCGCAGGCAATCTGGAAAAGTAATCAAGATGCCTTTTCCCTCCAATAAGGATATCAGCCTCTTTTATAATGGAAAGAGCCTTACTGCTTAAATCTTCTGGTGACATGCCCATGCCAACCACTTTCACCGTTTTAGCTGATACCCGCAATTTTTCCCTCCTTCCCGCCATACCAAAGAACCTCACCATCAAAGGAAAACAGCACTAAAAATATAGTGCCCTTATCCTGGCTCATCAGATGGAGTTTTTCTACCGCCTCAGTACATATCTTATCAATAATGGTAAACTCTTTGTGCCTTAAAAGAATTTCTACTATGCCACGGGTAGTGATAGAATGGGAGATCTCTTTCAATACCTTTGTTTTTACACCTAACTTCTTTCCCAGTAATATAAAAAGCTCAATATCTAAAGGAAAAGTTCGCGCATGCGTATAGCTACAGCCAGCAGCAATCTTTGAAAGTTTTCCCATGAAAGCAGATACAGTGATCTGGCGAAATCCATTTTTTAGCGTCTGGTTAAGAGAAAACCCCACATAATCACCCATTTGAATGAATGATTCCTCTCCTAAAGGAGGCAAGTATGTTTTTGCCAGACGTTCACTCAATCCACCTGTGGACAAGACAATCTCTTTGCACTTCACTGCCCTGGCAATTTGTAATGCACAACAGATAGTTTCTCTGTAGGCTTGATGGGAAAAGGGTTTTACAATCCCGGTCGTTCCGAGGATAGAGATGCCGCCTGTAATACCAAGCCTTGGGTTGAACGTCTTTTTAGCCAGTTCTTCTCCCCGGGAAACGAACAGCGTTACCTCCACCCCATTCGATGAAGTACTAAAATTGGGGTCTTGCGAAAAGGCTTCCCTTATGGCAACTCTGATCATCTTCCTGGGAATGGGGTTAATTGCAGCCTCTCCCTTTTTAACGGGAAGACCCGGCTTGGTCACTGTCCCTACTCCTTCACCACCTTTTAAGAGAACAGGTAGTAAGCTAGCCTTGTTCTTTTTTTTCAGAGGGACCAGGGATATTTGTGCACCAATCTCAGCACCATTGGTGACATCAGGGTCATCTCCTGCATCCTTAATTACTGTACAATATGCAGTACCATTTTTTGTCCAGTTTTTATACAGGGGGATAGTCGCTTTAGTTCCAAGCGGAAGCGTTACTTCTACTGTCTTTGGGTGGAGACCCAAGAAGTTCATAGCCGCACCTTTTGCAGCAGCAGAAGCGCAGGTGCCGGTAGTATAGCCGGTTCGAAGAGGTTTTTTACAAGTAGGGCTTGTCATAGACATCTATGATCATGTTTTCTTAACAACGAGCAGTGAAAGGTAATCTGTTTTTTCCAGCAAATCCGGGGCTGGATTTGAGGTTATAATCTGATCTTCAAAGCCGCATCGACTGACATAGATTGTTTCATCATGGAGGTTCATCTCCTGCAAAATCTTATAGAGGGTCTTTGTCTTCTTATTATGCTTCAGGAATATGGCCGTATCAGAAAAGGAAAGAAGCTTCTTTATTTTCTCGCTGGGGGTGTTGCCAGGTATCAGAGTCAGTATTTCATTGCTTTCAGCAAGGGGCAGATTAGCAGAGGCTGCTACAGCCAGGTAGGAAGGAACTCCAGGTATGGTAATCGATTGCACATCAGGGTACATGGATTTCATCTTCTTAAGGAGGTATCCATAAGTACTGTAGGTCATGGGATCTCCTATGGTAATAAAGGCTGCATCATTGCCTTTCTCAAGTATTGCAATAATCTTCATTACATTTTTTTCCCATGCTTTTTCACATACTGTCTTGTCAGCAGTCATAGGGAATAGAAGTTTTTCAACCACAGCATCGGGGTTGATGAACATTTGAGCAATGCTGTAAGCAATGCTCTTTTTCCCTTTCCCTGCAACGGGAGTGAAGACAAATCTTACCTTCTCCAGTGTATGCTTTGCCTTTAATGTAATCAGCTCAGGATCTCCAGGACCAACTCCTATTCCATAAAATATTCCATATTTAGTCATATCTACTTTTCCAATGCTAAAACTGCTAGACTATTAATGATGCTCACCGCAAGCGGGCTTCCTCCTTTTTCTCCCCGCACTGTGATATAAGGGATAGCTTCCTTTATTAACATCTCCTTGCTTTCCCTGGCTCCCACTAATCCAACTGGCACCCCAATGACCAACGATGGTTTGTGAACCCCCTTTTCGGCTAATTTTAGGACTTCAAACAACGCTGTAGGTGCATTTCCGATTGTGATAATTGATCCACTCATAGAGGAACTCATCCTTTGCATCGCAGTAGATGCTCTGGTCTTACCTGATAGTTTAGCCTCTTTTATCACTTCCGGGTGAGATATTGCACACAGTATTTTTGTTTTATATTTCCGTAACATCTTAAGACTAATTCCTGCCTTTACCATTTTAGTATCGGTAATAATGGGAGCACCCCTTCTTAAAGTAGCTATCCCTTTTGCTATAGCTTCCGGATGGAACTTTGTATCATGAACCAGGTCAAAATCTACTGTAGCATGGATCATTCTTTTTACAATAGTCCACTCCTCACGATTGAACGAATGGGAGGGAACACGCTCTTCAATCAATTGAAAACTCTTTTTTTCTATCTGCTCCGGTAACATACCTCTAATTCTTCATCTCCTTTAGATAAAAATCCTAATTCGAACATCGTGCGAAGCTTCCCGTAGGGATCAATCCGAAACAAATCATCAAAAATTTAGGGATTCAGGAATTGAGGAATTTAGGAATTTTCTCAATTCGCAATTCCTGAATTCTTAAATTTCTCAATTATATAGTTTGTTTCGTGCTTTGGATTTAGGATTTGTTTTTCATCCAGCATCCAGTAAAATAATTCCCCAATTTATTTTTCCGCGATAACTCGCATGGTATGATCAGCAAAAATTTCAAAAATGCCCCGGTAAGCGCCAAGCCCTGGTTTATAGATAACTTCTATCTCATCAAGCCTCTTTTTGAAAGGTTCTCCATAGTTATTTAAAAGATGGTGATATATTTTATTCTCATGGTGATCTCCATCTAATGTTCCTTTAATATCATCATGGATGTGGACACCATCAACTATCATAAAAGGTTGTACAAGAAGGGTTTTTATACCACTCATAACGAGTTCACCCAGAACATCCCTGCAATAGGGAGGTGAGAATTCTACATTCCCAAAAGCTACCTTCACAGAGGAAGGAAGCAGGGATTTTACGTTTTGAGCACAATCGACATAGATAAGAGACGATTCTCTATCTGGTGTGCCATGTCCTACAAATAGAATACCCGTTTCCTCAAGTTTTGACTTTTTAAGATCAGCCAAAAGTTCTTCCTTTAGCACATGGTATATCCTCTCGTCAGGAAGAAGTGGTTTTGCCACCTTGATTGACTTAAAGTCATGTTTATATTCTTCTTCTGCCTTTTCGATATCATCCAGGACTACCCTGCCAGGTATCATAAAAAGTGGGGTAATCACAACCTCCACATCTTTTTTTGAAGAAATGTTTTCTAAAACGGTTTTAAGCTTTGGTTCTCCTACCCGTGAAGTAAATCCCATGGGAATCTTTTGCTCAAACCGCCTTTCAAAGAGCTCATTCAAGCCAGTATAAATGGAAGATGAGTCCGTTGAGGTACCGAAGGCAGCTAAAACAATCTGAATTTTTTGAGCATTATCTGACATAAAGTTAAATCCCAAATATTAATACAAATGCATTTATTCAATCCAAAATCTGCAATCCAAAACCTAAAATCAAGAAATTCCCGCTCCTCTATCTTATTTCCGAAGAACACCAGCAGCCTCTTTAGCAAAATAGGTAATAATGAGATCGGCCCCTGCCCTTTTGATAGACTGGAGCACCTCCATCATGGTACTTCTTTCTTCAATCATGCCCTTCATTGCTGCAGCCTTTATCATGGAGTACTCTCCGCTCACATTATAAGCTGCCAGGGGATAGCCAAATTTCTGTTTGGCCCTGTAGATTACATCCAGATAAGCCAAAGCAGGTTTCACCATCACGATGTCTGCTCCTTCCTCAATATCGAGTTCAATCTCTCGCAAAGCCTCTTCAACATTAGCCGGATCCATCTGATAGCTTCTTCTGTCACCGAACTGTGGTGAAGAATCAGCCGCATCACGAAAGGGTCCATAAAAGTGAGAGGCATACTTTGCCGCATAAGACATCATAGGGATGTGTGAGAATCCACTTTTATCTAAAGCCGTTCTGATAGCACCCACCCTGCCATCCATCATATCAGAAGGAGCAACCATATCTGCACCTGCCTCAACCTGGCTTACTGCAATCTTCTGGAGGATTTCCAGGGTCTGATCATTCTCAACTATATCGTTCCTGATAATTCCACAGTGACCCTGAGTGGTATAGGCACAGAGACAGATATCGGTAATAATAATGAGATCAGGAAAGGATTTCTTGATTGTCCCAATTGCCTGTTGAACAATCCCTTGGGGTGCATAGGCCTCACTGCCATGCTCATCCTTTTTATCCGGCAGACCAAAAAGGAGAATGGCAGGTATGCCAAGAGATTGAACCTCCTCCAGCTCCTGGGATAAGGTATCTACTGAATATTGATAGATGCCGGGCATTGAGGATATTTCTACCCTTTTGCTTTTCCCTGATCTAACGAACAAAGGGTAGATTAAGTTGTCCACACTCAAGCGTGTTTCCCTTACCATCTTTCTTATAGTTTCTTTTCCTCTTAATCTTCTGAGTCTCTTTCCGGGAAAAGGCATGGTAAACCTCTCATCTTTTTGACTGGTAATATGCTACGATTGCATCAACTAAATCGGATACTGTATGTTGGGAAGCAGTAATAGATACTCTAACTCCTTGCTTCGTTATCTCTTTTCTGGTCACAGGTCCAATAGCTGCCACCTTCACCCCCTTTAAGAGTTGTTTTACTGATTCCCCTTTCATCAGAAGAATAAAATTATTAAAAGTGGAGGGGCTGGTAAAGGTGATGAGATCTACTTCGTGGTTCTTAAAGAGAAGCTTAAACTTTTTCGAATCCACTCGAGGTTCCCGAACTGTATATGCACTTATTTCATCAACCTTAGCACCCATCTTCCTGAGTTGCCCGGGCAGAACATCACTTGAGAGCTCGGATTTTATAAGAAGTATAGCTTTCTCCTTTATGTTTTCTTTTTTAAACTCATTTGCCAAATGTTTTGAGGTAAAAGTGTCAGGGACTATCTCTGGATAGAGAAAATGTTTTTTTAAAACATCCGCTGTCATTTCACCTATCGCAGCAATTTTAATTCCATTCAAGCACCGCAAGTCCTTATTCAGCATTTTCATCCGAGAGAGAAAGATCTTGACTCCATTAACGCTGGTAAAGATAAGATAATCATATTCCTTTAGATGGTTAATTTTTTTATCTATTAACCTGAAACTCCCTGGCACAGTAACCTCTATAGTGGGAAAAGAAATAACCTGAGCACCGGCCTGTTCAAGCAGATCGATGAATGGGCGTGCCTGCTCCTTTGGCCTGGTAACAACAACGGTTTTGCCGAAAAGGGGTAATGATTCAAACCAGGAACTGGATTGACGAAGCTTTACTACCTCTCCCACAACAATAACAGCTGGGGGCTTTAATTGAGCCTTCCTTGCTTTAGGAAGAATATCCTTGAGATTTCCTTCCATTACTCTCTGACCAGAATAAGTGCCTAGCTCAACAACAGCCACGGGGGTTTCAGGTGATCGGCCACTCTCCTTTATCTGTTTTATAATGTCATCTATTTTCCCCACACCCATTAAGCACACCAGGGTATCCACACTTTGAGCTATCTTTTTAAGATCTACAGCTGGCACCTCCTTGTTTGGATCTTCATGACCCGTAACCACTGCAACAGAAGATGCAAGACCCCTGTGGGTTAAAGGGATACCTGCATACGCAGGGGCAGCAATGGCAGATGTTATCCCGGGTATAACTTCAAAGGGAATACTGTTTTTTGCCAATGCTTCCACCTCTTCCCCGCCACGACCAAAAATGAAAGGGTCTCCCCCTTTAAGCCGCACTACAATCTCCCCGTTCTTTGTCTCTTCTATAAGGAGTTTATTAATCTCTTGTTGCTCCAGGATTCTCTTTCCTGCCTGTTTCCCTACATTAATCTTCTTAGCATCCTTTTTAGCATAATCAAGCAGGTTTTGATTAATAAGATGGTCATAGATGATAACATCAGCAACTTTAAGGAATTTAAGTCCTTTAACAGTAATGAGTCCCGGATCACCAGGACCAGCTCCTATGATATATGCTTTTCCTACAGTCTTTCTCACTGTAATTCAGAAAACTGAGCAAGCAGTTCCCTGCCTCCGCTGTTTAAGATCTTTTTTGCCAGTAATTCACCCAACATCTCTGCATCCTCTTTTGGACCCAGCATCTTTTCCTTAATAACCACCTTTCCATCAACTGAAGCCACAAAAGCTTTTAATAGAATGACACTACCGCTGATCTCACCATAAGCACTGGAGGGAGTGTGACAGCTTACACCCAGATCACGCAGGCAGCTTCTCTCTGCTGTAATGGTTGAACTGGATTCCATATCATTCAATACGGCAAGTTTCTTTTTGAGAGATATATCTTTTGCCTTTATCTCAATCCCTAACGCACCCTGTCCGGCAGCAGGCAGACAGATATCAGGATGGAGACACTGGGTAATCTTGCATTTGAGTTTAAGACGTTTAAGGGCTGCGGCTGCCAGTATTAAACCATCAGCAAATCCTCTGTTCAACTTTTTTATACGGGTGTCCACATTGCCTCGAATCTCTTTAATAACAAGGTTGCTTCGGTAGTGTAAAATTTGGGTCCTGCGCCTCAGACTCCCAGTTGCAATGGTGGAATGAGGTGGAAGGTTTTCTATACCTGAGTACACCTTTGAAATGAAGACATCAAAGGGATCCTCCCGCTTCGTAATGGCAGCAATAATTAATCCGTGGGGTAGTTGCATGGGGAGGTCTTTCATGCTGTGAACTGCCAGATCGATTTCTCGCTCAAGGAGTGCCTTCTCGATTTCTTTAATAAATAACCCCTTCCCTCCCATCTGTGAGATGGGGGTTCCCTTCATTCGGTCCCCTGCAGTCTTTATAGGAACTAACTCAATTCGGCAGTTCCCATAATGTTCCATCAACCTATCTTTTACCCAGTTGGCTTGAACAAGAGCAAGCTTGCTCTCTCTCGTTCCTATTTTGAGTTTTAACATATTTATCTGCTAACACCCAATTGCTTCAGTATCGTTTTGCAATACACCTTCTCACCACTTCTAAGCTTATCGATGATATTTAAAGATAAAAGGTGATCCAGTTTTCCCCTCTTGTCCTGGTTATTTAACTTTTTATTTTTTAAGATGGCACTCCTTATCTTTACAATCAATGCAGTGTACTGACGGTATTCATTTCCAAAACTCTTTTCCAGGTCTTTCCTTATTCTTTTGGATAAAAGCGGCGCCAGTCCCTCCGTTGAGATGCTAATCTTAAGGTGCCCCCTCTCTACGAGAGAAGGAGAAATAAAATCACAGTCTTCTGGTGAATCCACAACATTTATCAGTATTCCCCTCTCTTTAGCTTCTCTGCAAATCTCTCTGTTTAACTCCTCACTGTCAGTAGCTGAGAAAACCAGGAAAACCCGATTGAGGTCAGAAACCCTGTATGCCCTCTTGCGCCACACAATCTTCTTCTTTTGAGAGAAACTCTTAATTTTACCAGTAGCTGTAGGGCTGATAACCACAACCTTTCCACCATAGCGCAAAAGAGTGCTCACTTTTCTCTCTGCTGTTTTTCCACCTCCAACTATGAGGCATTTCTTGCCTTCGATGTTTACATGAATGGGATAGAATGCAGTCATCAATTAACTCTGTTTTTCTTTAAAAGCCTGAATGCCTTGTCCACAGCCACTAATGTTTTATCAATATCTTTTTTTGCATGCGCCATTGAAACAAAACTGGTTTCAAACTGAGACGGTGGAAGATAGACCCCTTCCCTCAACATGATACGGAAATAATGAGCAAACATTTTAAGATTGCATTTGCGTGCTTCGTGATAGTTAGTCACCTTCTTCTTTGAAAAGAAGAGGGTAAACATAGAACCCAGTTGTGAGAGCTGAATAGGGATGTTGTATCTGATGGCAATCTCTTTGATCTCATCACAGAGGTTTCTAGTAGTGGTATCAAGCTGTTCATAAATCCTCTGTGACTTAGAGAGGAGTTTTAGATTTTCAACCCCGGCAGTCGTTGCCAGCGGATTGCCGGAAAGGGTTCCCGCCTGATAGACAGTCCCCTGGGGTGAAATCAGCTTCATAATCTTTGCTTTGCCCCCATAGGCACCTATGGGCAACCCTCCACCAACGATCTTTCCCAGACAGGTAATATCAGGGGTGATTTGATAGATATGCTGGGCTCCCCCAAAGCAGATTCTAAAACCGGTTATGACCTCGTCAAAGATTAACAGCACCTGGTAGTGTTGCGTCAACTCGCGCAGAGTTTTAAGAAAAACAGTCTCCGGAAACACTAAACCCATGTTGCCAGCAACAGGCTCAACAATAAGTGCCGCAATCTCTCTTCCCTTCTGTTTGAATGTTTTAATCACTGCTTCAGGATTATTGAAGGGAAGACTAATAGTATCTTTAACTATATTAGGTGAAATTCCCGCACTGTCAGGAATACCAAAGGTAGCTGAACCAGAGCCAGCCTTCACTAGAAAGCTGTCTCCATGACCATGATAGCAGCCATTGAATTTGACAATCTTTGCCCTCCCTGTATAAGCCCGGGCAAGACGAATGGCAGACATAGTTGCCTCAGTTCCCGAATTAACCAGTCGCAGCTTTTCAATAGAAGGAAAGGCCTTTTTAATTAAGCGGGCTAGGGTAAGTTCCAGCTCAGTGGCTGTACCAAAGCTTAAACCCTTAACTGCTGCCAGCTGAACCTTCTTTACTACCTGAGGATGGGCATGACCCAAAATAGCCGGCCCCCAAGAACCTACATAGTCGAGATATTTATTCCCATCAACATCATAAAGGTAAGCACCCTTTGCCCTGGTGATAAAAACTGGTTTTCCTCCCACAGCTTTGAATGCCCTTACAGGACTATTCACTCCACCGGGAAAGCAGGTAAGGGATTGATTGTGTAATAGACGGGATTTCTTATGGCTAGATCGTGGATTCATTTAATTGGCAAGGTACAATAAGTTGTTCAGCCGGGAAATTCATCTTTTCCATAGCCTGTTTGATTATGCGCTCGGCTTTCAGTGCCTCGCCTTTCTTTTTAAAAAGATTTTCTTTAATTACCTGGTTAAAATCATCAAGATTATAGAGTGTAACACCTTTTAAACTTTTAATGTCCGGATCAATATCCCGGGGAACAGCGATATCGATAATGAGTATTTCTCTATTTCGTTTTTTAAGTGATGCTTCTACTTCTTCTTTTTTCAAGACGAGATGAGGGGCAGCAGTAGTACTGATGATAATATCTACCAGGTGAAGTTCCTTTTTAAATTGATTAAAATGAATTGCTTTCCCGCCAAGATACTGAGCAATCTTAACTGCCTTCTCAAAGGTGCGATTGGCAACAATCACCGTCTGGATGTTTCGTTCATAGAGGTATTTTGCAATCTGCTCGTTTATCTTATTGACACCAACAAGAAGAATCGTCTTATTTTCAAGGTCAAATTCCTTTTCCGCCAGTTTGATAGCCATACTACTTAAAGATGTGCTTCCCTGACTGATGTTTGTTTCCTTTCTAACCTTCCCACCTATCTTAACAGCCTGTTCAAATATTTTCTCTATTGTGACATCAGTGGCTTTAACCGCTTTTGCTGTAAAATAAGCACGTTTAACCTGCCCCAGGATTTCATTTTCTCCCAGCAATTGGGATTTAAGACCTGAAGATACTCGAAACAGGTGTTTAACCACATCCACATTTCTAAAACTATATAAGTATGGCGAGATGTCTCCAAGATCTATTCTTTGAAAATCAGTGAGGAATTTTTTGAAATTCTCAATTGAAAAAAGACGTGACGGGGTACTAAGGTAAATTTCTGATCTATTGCAAGTAGAGAGAATAACTCCACCCTTAATACCATCGAAGTTTAAAAGATGCTGGAGTGTCTCTCTCAGTTTTGAATTAGGGAATGAAAGTTTCTCTCTAATCGAAACCGGTGCTCTTTGGTGGTTAATACCTAGAACAAATAGGTGTGAAGGAATATTCATTGATGATCACTGTTGTAAAAGTTATCACTGCTAGAGGTAGTAGCTTGTATTAATCTGTCATGAAAGGTACCATGTCTAAGTGAAAAATGATATAAAGTGCCTAAAGAGAGTTAAAGTTATATATTTTTAGTCTTTTAATTAGACACAGGATACCCTTACTCAAACTATAAGAAAACCCCAAACTCCTTATGGGAGATGGGGTCAAATAGACAGTTTCTATCCAGTCCTCCTCCCCTCGGAAGGTTTTCAAGTTACTGGAAAGGTTTTCTGACTCGTGGATCTTCCTACTCTCTCCTGCCTTCCCATCCCAACTCTTTAAGGAACAGTGATCTATATGGAGATTTCGTCCCCACTCACAGCTGCGGGGCAGTGATGGAATTTCACCATCTTCCCTTTTAACCATATTCTGTTTTAAATAAGAATTATATGAAGGAAGAAGAATTGTCAATACAATTTTTCACTTCCTGTACAACAAAGTTTTTTGATCTTCCCCCGAAAAAATGGACACAGGGTTAGGCTGCTTTAGTATCGAT
>CAZOKO010000040.1:0-22243 GCA_964580455.1 uncultured Thermodesulfobacteriota bacterium
CCTCGCAATGACATGTTAACTATTTTTTATTTTCCTTAACGTGTTAGAAAGAGTATTAAAGAAAATAATCTTATGCGTTTATCTGCGAAAATCTGCGTCCTGATTTGAAAGGGTTTTGATGTTTGTAGGGAAAGTTAAAAAGACTGTAAAAAAGTATTGCATGTTGGAATCCGGGGATAGGGTGATTGTGGGCGTTTCTGGTGGCCCGGATTCGATGGCACTTCTTTATGTGTTAAACCAGATAAAGGAAGAATATAATCTGGTGTTGAAGGTTGCCCATCTTGACCATGGTTTCAGGGGTAAGGAGGCAAAAAAGGAAGCTCAGTTTGTTGAAGATACGGCAAAGAAACTTGAGCTGCCTTTTGAAGTAAAAAACTTTGATGTTCCTGCTTATAAGAAGAAGAGTTCACTTTCTACTCAAGAGGCTGCCAGAGTAATCCGATATCAGTTTTTAGAAGATGTTAAGGAGCAATTTCATGCTTCAAAAATTGCGCTGGGACATAATGCCGATGATCAGGCTGAAACCATGATGATGTGGCTATTGAGAGGTAGCGGGCTTAAAGGATTAGGAGGTATGCTACCTGTGCGGGAAAGTGTGATAATAAGACCCTTAATTGAAATTGCCAGGGAGGAGATCGAAACATTTATAAAAGCAGGAGGAATACCTTTCGTTGTTGATAGTTCTAATCGAAAGACTAAATATTTAAGAAACAGGCTGCGGCATGAGGTTTTTCCCCTATTAAAAAAGCATTACAATCCTCAACTAGTGAAGAGCCTGGTTCAAACTGCTTCTATCTTAAGAACAGAAAATGAGTATTTGGAAGGTATTGCTGAAGATGTACTTAAAAAGATATTGGTATCAAAGGAGAAAGAATCAGTAGTTATCGATGTTAATGGCCTTTTAGCTTTACCTTTAGCTATCCAGTTGAGGTGTTTGAGGGGTACACTGGAGCAGATTAAAGGGGATTTAAGACGAATTACCTCTACACATCTTTATGATATTCTAAAGATTGTTGGCAGTGATATGCCCAACAAACGGTTGAAACTTCCTCAGGGGATCAGGGTAGAAAAGTCGTATCAGAAATTAATCATAAAACTTCATCAGACTGAACCATCACCATTTAACTATAAGTTTACTTCCATTCCCGATCGGGTTAGAATTGAAGAGATTGGAAAAGAGATGATATTTGAGATTGTTGAAGGAAATGACTATCAAATTCCTAAAGAAAACCCTCATACAGCATACCTTGATAATGAAAAGGTTTTGATGCCTCTTACCATAAGAAGTGCCAAGCCTGGAGACAAATTCCAGCCACTGGGTATGAAGGGTAAAAGGAAGGTTAAGGACTTCTTTATTGATGAAAAAATGCCTCTTGAAGAAAGAAAATGTGTTCCCTTAGTTTTCTTTGGTGATGTGCTGGGCTGGGTAGGGGGAATGAGAATCAATCATGGATTAAGGGTCACAGGAGCGACCAGAAAAATTCTTAAGATAGAGATTAAATGATGAAAGGGTGCAGGGTTCAGCTTGGCCGCCTTGCCCGAGCTCGGCCAGGGAGCTCAGCCAGGGGGGGACAAGGTATAGGGATAAAAAAGTCCACAGTCAGCGGCCTACAGTCCACAGATGAGAGAAATGGGTGAGTAAGTAGGAATAATTTATCTGGAAATTGTGGATTTAAGGTTAGTTTTTAAGATAATTCATTTGATGATTCGTTTTTTTTGTGCTAATATTTAGATATTCATTTAATTTTTAATCTTAAAAGAGGTGTACATTGAATCGTCTTAATAAAAATATTGCTCTATGGTTAGGTGTGGTACTTGTCTTTGTTCTTTTGATTAATTTATTCAGTCAACCGAGGGCAAGGACGGATCAGGTTAACTTTTCAGAGTTTCTTGACCTTGTTAAAAAGGGTGAAGTAAGCGAGGTGCTCATCCAGGGAGATAATGTTCAGGGTATGTTAATGAATGGCAGACAGTTTAAAACCTACAATCCCGGATACACCAAGCTGATTGAGGATTTAAGGGAAAAAGATGTAATTATTACCGGAGAGGAAGAAGCGCAATCACCGTGGACTACAATCCTGATCAGCTGGTTCCCTATGATTATTATCATAGCCATATGGATATTCCTGATGAGGCAGATGCAGGCTGGTGGTGGGAAGGCGATGTCATTTGGCAAAAGCAGAGCCAGGCTATTAACTGAGCAGCAGCAGAAATTTACTTTCGAGGATGTAGCTGGTATTGATGAGGCAAAGGAGGAGCTGGAAGAGATAATTGAGTTTCTCAAAGACCCCAAGAAATTCACTCTGCTTGGGGGGAGGATTCCGAAGGGTGTTATTTTGATGGGTGCCCCGGGGACAGGCAAAACTCTGCTTGCTAGAGCAATAGCCGGTGAAGCCGGAGTGCCATTTTTCAGCATTAGTGGATCGGATTTTGTAGAAATGTTTGTAGGAGTTGGAGCCTCAAGGGTCAGAGATCTCTTTATGCAGGGCAAAAAGAATGCCCCTTGTATTATATTTATTGATGAAATTGATGCAGTAGGGAGACATCGGGGTGCAGGGCTTGGTGGTGGTCATGATGAAAGGGAGCAGACCCTGAACCAGTTGCTGGTTGAGATGGATGGTTTTGAATCCAATGAAGGAGTAATCCTGATAGCTGCTACTAATCGTCCGGATGTGTTGGATCCTGCTTTGCTGCGTCCTGGAAGATTTGATCGTCGCGTGGTTGTTCCACTGCCTGACATCAAAGGCCGTAAGGGTATTTTGAAGGTTCATAGCAAAAATAAGCCCTTAGCAGATGATGTGAATTTAGAAACAGTGGCTAAAGGGACACCAGGCTTTTGTGGTGCAGATCTGTCTAATCTGGTCAATGAAGCAGCTTTAATGGCAGCTCGTAAAGAAAAGAAGAAGATTGAGAAGTCGGACTTTGAGGTAGCTAAAGATAAAGTGTTAATGGGTGTTGAACGCAAGAGTATGATTATCAGCCCGGAGGACAAGGAAAATACGGCTTATCATGAAATAGGACATGTCCTGGTTGCCAAGTTAATACCAGGAACAGATCCCATTCATAAGGTAACCATCATTCCTCGCGGATGGTCGTTAGGACAGACTCATTATTTGCCAGATGAGAAACACACCAAAGCAAAAGGATTTCTTATGAGTGAAGTTGCAGTGCTGTTGGGTGGAAGAGCAGCAGAAGAGATTGTCAAGGAAGATGTGAGCACCGGTGCTGGCAATGATTTGGAAAGAGCAACGGATTTAGCCAGAAAAATGGTTTGTGAATGGGGGATGAGTGAGAAGCTGGGTCCTCTTACTTTTGGGAAAAAGGAGGAACAGATCTTCCTGGGTCGTGAAATTGCTCAACATCGTGATTATAGTGAAGATACTGCTATTAAGATCGATGAAGAAGTAAGAAGAATTGTCATGGATAGTTATGAACGTGCGATGAAACTACTCAGAGGGAATCTGGATTTACTGCATCGACTTGCCGAAGAACTTCTGGATAGGGAAGTGTTAGATAATAATGAAATAGAGAAAATCATAAATGAGTTTCACCCTGTTGATGAGGGATCTGATAAGAAGGTAAGAAAATTGCACAGTTAGATTCTCATGCCCCGGAGGTTTACTAGTTTGAAAGATAACCTTCACTTTTCCTTTCCAGCCTTTTATCTGTCATCAGAAAGTTTAGGGGAAATGATTTCAGGATTTTTGGAAGTGTGCTGATGGCAATCCTCAAGGTAATCCATTTTAATATCGAACGAGAAGGTTTTGATGGCTACTTCCGAGATCACATCTTTCAAGGAGCGTGTGTTGCAAGGCGAACCTATCTTAAGGTGTGGTAACTATACGTTTGACTTTGCTGAGCGAACCCATGTTATGGGTATTTTGAATGTAACCCCTGATTCGTTTTCTGATGGCGGTAAGTTCCTTGACCATAGTAAAGCTTTGGATCATGCGAAGCGAATGGTGGACGAAGGTGCTGATATTATCGATGTAGGTGGAGAATCAACCCGCCCCGGAGCAAAACCTGCTTCTTTGGATAAAGAGCGGAGAAGGGTAATACCTTTGATAGAAAAGATTGTTTCACAGGTTAAGATACCTGTATCTGTTGATACTACTAAAGCAGGGGTAGCAAAAGATGCTTTAGAGGCAGGAGCAGCAATGATTAATGACATTAGCGCGTTGAGGTCTGATCCGAAAATGGCTTTTCTTGTATCAGAGTATGGGGTGCCAGTAGTCTTGATGCATATGAGGGGAACACCTCAGACTATGCAACAACATCTGGCTTATGATTCTCTTATTTCTGATATATGTTCTTTCCTTAAGGAGAGGATAGAATATGCTGAGTCGGTGGGAATAGATTCACAAAGGATTATTATTGATCCCGGCATCGGTTTTGGTAAATCTGTTCCTGATGGCAATCTTAAAATCATAAAGAACTTATCACTCTTTAGGGATTTAGGGAAGCCCATTCTGGTTGGTGCCTCAAGAAAGGCTTTTATAGGGAGCGTTCTTAACCTTGAGGTAGAAGAGAGAGAAGAGGGAACTGCAGCGGCTATCTCTTTAGCCATTAATAATGGAGCTCATATTGTTAGGGTTCATGATGTAGGGAAGATGAAAAGAGTAGTTCAGATGGTTGATGCTGTTATGGCAGTAAATTAGTTCGCTCTGTTCACAATTGGAATAGTGGAATGTTGGAGTGAATAGAACCGTTACGAGTTGAGGGTTTTAAATTTTTCTAAGTTAGAAAGAGGAGAACTTTTTTGTGCTGGAGGTATTAAGCAATTTCAGATTGTGGGATGTGGTAGATATTCTTATTGTTGCTTTTATCATTTATCGCATCATCCTATTGATTAAGGGGACTCGCGCGGTTCAGATGTTGATAGGTATAGTAGTTGTACTGGGATTATACATTGCATCTTTAAGAGTTGGTTTCTTCACGCTTCATTGGATACTAAACAACTTTATTGCTTCGATGGTTCTTGTAATAATCGTAATCTTTCAGGATGATATCAGAAGGGCATTGACCAGAGTGGGGAGGAATCCTTTTATCAGCAGCGGTGTCAGCAGTGATAAACTTGAACAAGTAGAGATAACGGAAGAAGTTGTGAGAGCCTGTATAGCAATGGCAGAGAAAGGTGTGGGTGGCCTAATCGTTTTTGAAAGAAAGACGGGTTTGAATAATTACATTGAGAAGGGGATATTAATTGATGGGTGTATTCAGACAGAAACTATCGTCAGTATTTTTCAACCAACATCCCCGCTTCATGATGGTGCTATTATTATTCAGGAGGGGAGGATAGCTGCTGCAGGGTGTCTTTTGCCTTTAGATACAGACATTGAAATAAGCAGTACCTTTGGTACCAGGCATCGGTGTGCATTGAGTCTTAGTAAGGAAGCTGATGCTGTTATTATTATTGTTTCAGAGGAGAGAGGAACTATTTCTCTGGCCTATGAAGGGACAATGAGATTGAACTTAAATGAGCAGGTTTTAAGAAACACACTCTTAAAATTGTTTCCACCTGGCAAGGAATTATTGAAGAGTAAGTAGAAAGGATAAAAAGGTTGGGTTCTCTGCTGAAAAATCTTATAGTAAAGAATGGCGCTTTGAAATTTTTTTCTCTCTTATTAGCGATTGTTCTGTGGTTTTTTGTGATGGGGGAGAAAAAAGCTGAGTTTTCTTTTAGTGATGTGCCGTTGGTGCTGATCAATAAACCTTCTGGTTTGATTATTACTGATCAAACTGCAGATAGAATCAATTTAAGAGTGAGTGGTTCAAGAACTGTACTGGCAACGCTGCCATCAAGCAGCATTAAGGCAACCGTTGATCTTTCAGGAATCAAACAGGGTACGACCGTGTTTAGGGACCTGATAGAAAAAGTAAAACTTCCTAATGGAACCAAAATTACCAGCATTAGTCCTGCTGAATTCTCGTTGACTTTAGATCCTATTGTTGCCAGGAAAGTTCCTGTACACCTCGCTATGGAGGGTAGCCCTCAAGAAGGATGTGAAGTATCTCATATTGCCATCATGCCTGAATTTGTGGAGGTGAGTTTAGCTAAGAGTGAAGCGAAAGAGTTAAATAAGATAATGACGGTGCCTCTTGATATTTCAGAGGCAAAGGAGGACATTGAAAAGGAGATTGCTCTTGTTTTAACTGATCTTGATCCACCTCGATCGATTAGTCAAAGAAAGGTAGAAGTCTCTGTTTCAATTAGTGAAAAGATTATTGAAAAGACAGTACTTAATGTTGCAGTAGAACTGGTCAATGGTAACTATAAAACTAATGTTGTTCCCTCTACCTTACAGGCAACGGTAAAAGGCCCATACCATCTGGTTAATGAGTTATCAGAGAAGGGTATCAGCGCCCTTATTAACTTAAAAGGGTTGAAACCCGGAAAATATTCGAAAAAGGCAGAAATAAAACTCCCTGAGAAGGTGAGTTTGGTTGAGGCAAAACCTAATCGTTTTAAAATTAAAGTGAGCAAAGAGAAGACAAAAAATGAGGGATGAAATTGAGTGAAGGGAGTAGTGGTATATGACTGGATTGATGGTTAATGTTGATCATATTGCAACGATAAGAGAGGCTCGTGGGATTGATGAGCCTGATCCAGTGATTGCAGCTGCACTCGCAGAGTTAGCAGGATGCGATGGTATTATTGTACATTTACGTGAGGACAGGAGGCACATTCAGGATAGAGATCTTGAGTTGTTAAGGAAAACGGTAAAAACCAAGCTCAATTTAGAGATGGCGTCGGTACCCGAGATGGTAAAAATTGCTAAAAGAATCAAACCAAATATGGCAACCTTAGTACCAGAGAAGCGAAAAGAACTTACTACAGAGGGGGGTTTAGATGCCCTTGCCAATAGAAGATCAGTAAAGAAGACGGTTAAGGAGTTGCAAAAGGCAGGTATCATAGTGAGTTTGTTTATTGATCCTGACCCTAAGCAGATAGAGGTATCAAAAGAAGAAATTGAGGCAGACTGTATTGAAATCCATACTGGTGCTTTTTCAGAGGCTATGAGTATTAAACAAGAGGAACATGAATTGCAAAAACTTATTGAGGCTGTTGAAATAGCTTCTCAATTGGGCTTATCAATAAATGCCGGGCATGGGTTGGATTATCGCAATATAAAGAAGGTAGTTCCTATTAAGGAAATTGAGGAATTTAGTATAGGCCATAGTATTGTTGCTCGAGCAGTTATGGTGGGTATGGAAAAAGCCGTTAGAGAGATGCTGGCATTAATAAAGGGGTAGGAGAGTTATGAAGGTTGTTACCGCTGAGATCATGCAAAAATTGGATCGGAGAACTATTGAAGAAGCAGGTATCCCAGGGATAGTGCTGATGGAAAATGCCGGTAGAGGAGCTGTAAGAGAAATACTTGCAGGCTATCCGGAAATCCTCAAAGGAAAGGTAGCTATCATAGCTGGCAGGGGAAACAATGGTGGTGATGGTTTTGTAATTGCACGGTATTTGATGAATAGAGGGGTAAAGGTTAAAATATTTCTGCTGGCTGAACAAGAGAAGGTAAAAGGGGATGCCAGATTGAATCTTGATATCTTGTTGAATATGAAAGCTTCTATAACTGAGATTAAAGACCTTAATACGTGGAAGGTTCTTTTTTCAGAATTCGAAGGATGCTGCCTGATTGTTGATGCCATCTTTGGAACGGGTCTCAGGTCAGAAGTAAAAGGTATGATAAGAGAAGCAATCGATGATATCAATTATTTCAATATCCCCAAAGTAGCAGTTGATCTCCCTTCCGGATTGAATGCAAATACAGGAGAGGTGTTGGGTACCTGTATAAAGGCTGATCTTACTATTACCTTTGCTTTGCCTAAGAGAGGTTTGCTTATCTATCCTGGAGCAGATTTTGCTGGCAGATTAAAGGTAGTCAATATCGGTATCCCTGCCTATCTTTTTGAAGAAGAAAAGATTTCTGATCATGTGTTGAGTTTTAGGAGTTTAAGTCAATATGTCAGGCCAAGAAAACCAAATTCTCATAAAGGTGATTACGGACATGTATTGATCATTGCGGGGTCACAGGGTAAAACAGGAGCTGCTGCGCTGTCTTGTCAGGCTGCAGTCAGAGTGGGGGCAGGTCTGGTAACCCTGGGTATTCCTGAAAGCTTAAATAATATTATGGAAGAGAAACTGACCGAGGTGATGACTGAACCACTCACTGAGGAAGAGCATGGATTTATTGGGATCGGTAGTTTTGAAAAGATTGAAAGACTGATGAAAGGGAAGAAGGTGCTGGCACTGGGACCGGGGATTTCCACTCATGAAGATACGGTAAAACTGGTGCATAAAATTCTGGTGGAGAGCACTATCCCCCTGGTTATTGATGCTGATGGCATCAATGCGCTTAGCTTCGACCTGGGCTTGTTGAAGCGGGCAAAGGCTCCAGTTGTATTAACCCCTCATCCAGGTGAGATGGCTCGTCTTGTCGATTTGAGTTCTAAAGAGATTCAAAAGGATAGAATTACCATAGCGAGAGATTTTGCCAAGCAGCATGGTTGCTATCTTGTTTTGAAGGGAACACGTTCTCTCATTGCTGAGCCTGAGGGAAACATCTTTATTAACCCCACTGGTAATGCTGGAATGGCATCGGGGGGAATGGGAGATGTATTAACAGGAATGATACCTGGTTTTATATCCCAGGGATATGATGTTGCTACCAGCACTAAGCTGGCTGTATTTGTGCATGGTTTGGCAGGAGACATGGTTGCTCTTGAAAAGGGACCGGTAGGATTGATTGCCGGTGACTTGGTTAATGAAATACCCCGGGTTCTGAAGGCATTTATAGAAGATAAACTCCCGCCCTCTTTAAATTCAGAAGATCGCTATCAGATGGGTTGGATTCTTTGATGATAAGGTGATTGATGATATGGAACCAGAAAAAACTCAATTGATTTTATCATCAGAGAGTCCTGCGCAGACCATGTACTGGGGAAAGTTGTTAGGGATGCTCCTGGCGGGAGGTGATGTTGTTGCCTTAGTGGGTGAATTGGGTGCAGGGAAAACTACCTTGACTCAAGGTATTGCGGATGGTTTAGGGGTTGGCAAAGATTGTTATGTAACGAGCCCTACTTTTACCATAATTAATGAATATAAAGGAAGGGTGCCCATTTACCATTTGGATTTTTACAGAATTGAATCGCCTGCAGAGGTTGACAACCTGGGTTTGGAAGAATATTTTTCAGGTGAGGAAGTTGCTATTGTTGAGTGGGCTGAGAAGATAGAAAGTTTCTTACCGGAAGAATATTTGTTGATAATATTTGAGTATGTGGACTATAGTGTTCGAAAAGTGGGCATGAGTGGTATAGGCAAGCGATATATTGATATTGTTGACAGGATGGAGATGGAAACTTGTGAAACTGCAGGTTGTAAAACTGTATGATGGTTAAAAAGCAGCCCTTTGAGCTTTGAGTGATTTAAAATTTAGGAATTGAGGGATTATAAACAATGAGAAAGTTGAGGGATTGCTATTTTAAAATTGCTAAATCCCTAAATTCATAATCTTGACTGAAGAGAAACGTTCTTCAAACGAGGAAGGAGGTAAGTATAGGTGGCATTAATTGTTCAGAAATATGGAGGAACCTCAGTAGCCACTATTGATAAGATAAGGCATGTGGCGAAGAAGGTAGTTGAATCAAAAAAGGAAGGCAATGATCTGGTTGTTGTAGTTTCTGCAATGGCCGGTGAAACGGATCGCTTAATCGACCTGGCGCATCAGATTGTTAATAAACCGGATGAACGGGAATATGATGTGCTGGTTTCAACAGGTGAACAGGTGTCTATTTCCTTACTTTCTATGGCAATTAAGGACTTAGGTGTTAGAGCCGTTTCCTTCTTAGGCTTTCAGATTAGGATTATTACTAACAATGATTTTACTAAAGCCCGTATTTTGGATATTGATTCTGAAAAGATTACAAACGAGTTGAAGAATGGTAGTGTCGTTGTTATTGCAGGATTTCAGGGCATTGATGAGCTGACAAATGTAACCACCTTGGGCAGGGGTGGGTCTGATACCACGGCTGTTGCTATTGCTGCGACGCTCAAGGCTGACGTGTGTGAAATCTATACCGATGTGGAGGGTGTGTATACAACCGATCCTAATATTTGTCCCAATGCCAGAAAGTTGAAAAGGATATCATATGATGAGATGTTAGAGATGGCCAGTTTAGGTGCTAAGGTTTTACATACACGCTCTGTAGAATTTGCCAAAAAAAATAGTGTTCCTATTCATGTGCGTTCCACCTTTTCTCAAAACGCAGGAACCCTGGTTACGAAGGAGGATGAAATCATGGAAAAAGTAGTTGTTGCAGGCATTACCTATAATAAAAAAGAGGCTAAAATTACTATTGTGAAGGTGCCTGATGAACCCGGGATAGCCTCAAGGATATTCAATCCGATTTCTGAGGCAAACATCAATGTGGATATGATTATACAGAATATAAGCGAGGATGGATTTGCTGATGTTACCTTTACTGTGGCTGAATCTGATTTTAAGAAGGCTTTAGGGGTTATTGAGGATGTTGTTAAGGAGACTGGTGCTTCTGATGTTCAGTATGATAAGGATATTGTAAAGGTTTCTATTGTTGGTGTAGGTATGAGGAGTCATGCAGGAGTTGCTGCGAAGATGTTTACTGTACTGGCTGATGAGAGTATTAATATTATGATGATCAGTACTTCTGAGATTAAAATTTCTTGTGTAATTAATTCCAAATATACAGAACTTGCAGTAAGGATATTACACGATGCCTTTGAATTGGGTGATAATGCAGTGAGTGAGGAATAGTGTGAGACAGGGGACAGGGAGCAGGGTTCAGGGTATAGGATGCAAATGAAAGATGAAGGATAAAACTAGGATATTAAAATCATGGATGATGCATCTTGAATCATATATGACTTAATCAAGTGAGGGTTATGCAGGAAGTGAAACTTTACGATACGACATTGAGGGACGGTTGTCAGGCTGAAGTTATTTCTTTCACAGTAGAAGACAAGATGAGGATTGCGAGGAAGCTTGATGAGCTGGGAGTTCACTACATTGAAGGAGGTTGGCCGGGATCTAATCCTAAGGATATAAAATTCTTCAGAGAAATAAGAGAAATTTCGTTAAAACAGGCCAGGGTTGTTTCTTTTGGTAGTACAGCAAGGGCAGGGACATTGCCTGAAGAAGACCGCAATCTGAAATCGCTCATCAATTCTAAAACGGATGTAGTAACTATCTTTGGAAAAAGCTGGGATATACATGTGAAGTATGCCCTGCGTATCAAGCTCTCAGAAAATATAAAGCTCATTTCTAATACCATCAAATATCTTAAGAAACATTTTTCTGAAGTGTTTTTTGATGCTGAGCATTTCTTCGATGGTTTTAAGGATAATCGGGAATATGCTTTGCAAACGGTGAAAGAGGCATCTAAAGCTGGTGCCGATTGTATAATCTTGTGTGATACTAACGGAGGTACCTTACCCCATCAGTTAAGTGATGCTATTAAGGAGGTGAAGAAGCATATTACCGGAACCCCACTGGGTATCCATACACATAATGATTCAGAATTGGCTGTAGCCAATAGTATTATAGCTGTTCAACTGGGAATCAGTCAGGTACAGGGAACCATTAACGGGATTGGAGAGCGTTGTGGCAATGCTGATTTGTGTTCAATCATCCCCAATCTCAAGTTGAAGCTTAATTATAACTGTATCAGCAAAAAGCAGCTTGCAAAACTTCAGGAGGTATCACGATTCGTTTATGAATTAGCTAACCTTCAGCCATTGAAACACCAGCCTTATGTGGGAAGCAGTGCCTTTGCCCATAAGGGAGGCGTACATGTTAGTGCTATTCAAAGGAAACCTGAGACCTATGAGCATATTTCACCTGAACTGGTAGGTAATATTCAGAGGGTTTTAATCTCCGATCTCTCTGGCAAAAGTAATGTTATGCAGAAAGCAAAAGAGTTTAAAGTCAATATCTCAAGTAAAGATCCGGTAGTGCATGAGATTGTAGAGAGATTGAAAAATTTAGAGAGTCAGGGGTTTCAATTTGAAGGTGCTGAGGCGTCTTTTGAACTTTTGATGATGGAGGCTTTAGGGACAAAGCGGAAGTATTTTGAACTGGTTGGGTTCAGGATCATCAATGAGCGGAGAAAAGGAGAACACCCTGTCTGTGAAGCAACGATTATGGTTAAAGTTGGGGGAAGAACAGAACATACTGCCGCGCTGGGCAATGGACCGGTGAATGCACTTGATAATGCCTTGAGGAAATCGCTGGAGGAATTTTATCCGCAATTAAAAGAAACTGAACTTATTGATTATAAAGTAAGAGTGCTTTCCACTGGTGAGGGAACAGCATCTAACGTGCGGGTACTTGTAGAAACTGGAGACAAAAAGCATAAGTGGGGAACAGTGGGTGTATCAAAGAACATCATAGAGGCCAGTTGGCAGGCGTTAGTTGATAGCATAAACTATAAGCTCTATAAGGATGAAAGGAAGTAAAACCCGTTAGAAAGTTCGGGCGGAAGTTTAAACTCCGGAAAAAATATTTCTTTTTTCAACATGCTTTAAATAGCAAGGTTTTCTTTCTAACGGGGCAAAATAGCTGCAGAATTACACTGAATTTACCAAAATTCCTCTCCCTGTCATTTAAAACTATGCTAATCTGCATATTTTTATCCTTATACTTTCCTGTACAATGAAAAACTTCACTTTAAAACAGCAATATGTTGTCCTTGTAATCATATTTTGCCTGTTTATTATTTTCTTCCTTAAATATTCTACTTTAAGCAGCTTCTCCTTTTTGACCATCTCAAAGGAGATTGAGGAGAGAAAACCTCTACCCATCGTCATGGAGATAGTGGGAAAAGTGGAAAAGCCGGGTATCTACTGTTTTGAAAATGAGGTAAGCGTTGGTGAGGTGATAGAGAGGGCAGGGGGACTTAAAGATAATTCTGTGTTGGCGAAAGATTGTTTTTCAATGAAGGTATCAAACGGCACTAAGATTACTATTGGAGACAATCCTTCTTCCTTTATGATAAAGGCAATGGAGCCTGAAAAACGTCTCCTTTACTTTATACCAATAAATATTAACACTGCAAGTCCTGAGGAGTTGGTGTTTGTCCCCCGCATTGGTGAAAAAACCGCTCGTGCCATCGTTCAATATCGTCAGAATAATGGTAATTTTTCCAGTCTTGATGAATTGAAGGAGGTACCAGGAATTGGCCATTATAACTTCAAAAGGATGAAAGGTTATCTGTCGTTTTAACTTGCTAAATAAAGGGAGTAAAGGTTGTATAGTGAACTGACCGTTTTATTTTCAGGAGTTATTTTTGGGTTGAGCGCAGGAATTTCTCCAGGCCCCTTATTGATACTTGTTATTACTGAAACGTTACAATATAACATGAAGGAAGGGATTAAAGTTGCCTGTGCACCTCTTATAACCGACCTGCCTATCATTTTAATAGCTATGCTCATCTTTTCAAAACTGTCTCATTATGAACCGATAGTGGGTTTGATTTCACTTTGTGGTGCACTCTTTATTGGTTATTTGGGGTATGAAGGTATTACTGCAAAAAGGGTTGAAATTACTACTCAGAGTGTAGAGCCAAAATCCCTGAAAAAGGGTATAGCAACTAATTTTCTGAACCCCCATCCTTATGCGTTCTGGTTTGTAATTGGTGCACCAACTGTGATGAAGGCATTGGATCTAAATCTAATCTCAGCATTACTATTTGTAGTGGGTTTCTATACTTGTATTGTAGGATCGAAAATAATGATAGCAGTAATGGCTGACAGGTCACGTTTCTTTTTGAAAAGCACATTCTATGTTTATACGGTTAGAATTTTGGGTGTTCTCATGCTGTTTTTTTCTGTAAATTTTCTGCTTGATGGGTTGACCTGTTTAGGTATGTGTTCTAACCCTACAGGATTATTTTAAAAATTGCAGCGAAACAAAAGGTTGACAAAACAAGAACACTGTGTAAACTTATGCAGCATGAAAACAGATGTCTCGCCCCAATTGGTCTTCATGTTCACATCCAGGCCACATGGTAGTACCCATGTTATAAAATCAAGAAATGTATGAGAGGGATCTATGCCAAGGAAAATAAAGGTTAGTAAGAAAAAAGTTAAAGAACCTGATGAATTTATATCTACCTCCAGCTTAATTATTAATTATGTGAGAAATAATTACAGGAATATTATTCCAGTAGCGGCCGTAGTGCTTATTGTTGCTATTATAACCGTGGGATGGTTTTACTATAGTAGTAAAAGAGAGAAAGAAGCAGCACACCTCTTCTATCAATCAAAGCGGCTTTATAATAGCAGTAAAAATATTCAAAATAATTATCAGTCTGTAGTAGAAAGATACCGCTTATCATTGGGGAAGTTTGAAGATATTAGAAATGAGTATTCAGGTACTTCATCAGCTATCGAGTCTTTGTTCTATATTGGGGATTGTCACTACAACTTAAGAGAGTATGATAAAGCTGTTGACAATTATGAGCAGTTCCTTAACAGATCGAGGAAAGGTAATTATTTGAGATATTTTGCTTTGGAAGGTTTAGGATATTGTTATGAAGAAAAGGGAGATTACGAAAAAGCATTAGAACACTTCACAAAATCAATGGAAGAAGGTGGCATTGATATAAAGGAGTTGGCATATCTTAATATAGCGAGATGTTATGAAGCTTTAAATAATATAGCTAAAGCCCTCGAGTTTTATAAGAAGTTAATAGATGATCAAAATAATTCAATCTTTTCAGAACTGGTCCAAAACAAGGTTGAAACCCTAAGGAATTGATTAGGTGCTTTCCTCCTTTTCCTCTATTTTCTCTTCTTTATTCTTTTTGTCCTCTTGTGCTATTTTCTTTTTTTCGTTGCTTCTCTTTAGTCTCAGTTTCGTAATGTGTTTTTTCCTCTTGTGTTTGAACTTAGATCTGGCCATTAAACTATCCTTCTCCCATGCTATTATTAGTGATAATTGTTCCCGTGCTGTTGTCTTCTCTTCTACGGGATAACAATCAGATTAGTTTCGATGATCATCGAGAAGAGATAAACTTTCAATGCGCTAATATAAAGCATAAAAGGTAGCAGGTTGTCAATAATTAATCACACTACCTAATAATGGATTGATTTGCAGATTACTTAGAAATGTGATAAAGTTAATATTAAATTAGATAATAGGAAAGGAAATAATGAACGTGTTTGACAAAATACCAGATCCAAAAGAATTAGAGAAAGAGCTTAATGAGTATCTTACTAAAAAGTATGGGAACAGGGTTAAATTGGCTATGCCTATGGTAATTCCACAAAAGGATGAAGGGGTTATTGAGAAAGAATCTAAGAAGCAAAGGAAATCAAAAAAGTTAAGGTTTGATCTAAAGCCAGAGGAATTAGAATCTTATCTTAATGAATTTATAGTTAAACAAGATGATGCTAAAGAGGTTCTTGCAACTAAGATTTGCACTCATTTTAACAGGATAAAGTACTGGGAAGAGCACGGGGGAAAAGCAAAGTATGAAAGAGTAGGCATGATTAAAAGCAATATTATTATGATCGGTCCTACAGGGGTGGGAAAGACCTATCTTATCAAGCTTATAGCCAGGAAGATTGGAGTACCCTTCGTAAAAGGTGATGCCACTAAATTTAGTGAAACAGGTTATGTGGGGGGAGATGTAGAAGACCTGGTGAGGGACCTGGTACAGGAGACAAATGGAGACCTTGAGTTAGCTCAGTATGGTATCATCTACATTGATGAAATAGATAAAATTGCTTCAGGCAACAATGTCATTGGAATTGATGTTTCACGTACCGGTGTACAAAGGGGACTTCTTAAACCCATGGAGGAAACGGAAGTTGATTTAAAGGTTCCTCATGACATAGTTTCTCAGATGGAGGCTATGGACCATTTTCGCAGAACTGGCAAGAAAGAGAAGAGGACAGTCAATACTAAGAATATTCTGTTCATTGTCAGTGGAGCTTTTAATGCTTTGAGTGAAATCATTACAAAAAGAGTAAACAGGCAAAATATAGGTTTTGGTGCAGATTTGAGGAAGAAGAATGATAACGAGATGAATTATTTGAAGATGGTAACCTCTGAGGATTTAATTCAGTATGGGTTTGAATCGGAATTCATTGGGAGATTGCCGGTAGTTACTGTGTTTGATAAGTTAGATATCGATGATTTATACCAGATACTAAAGAATCGCAATAGTGAGGTTATTAATGGAAAGAAACGGGATTTTAAGGCTTATGGTATTGATATACGTTTCGAAGATGAAGCCCTTTACAAATTAGCAGAAAAGGCATTCGAACAGAACACCGGAGCCCGTGGATTGGTTAGTGTGATTGAAAAAGTTTTAATGAAATTTGAAAAAAAACTTCCATCAACAACTATTAAAAGATTACTGGTAACTAAGGAGATAGTTGAAAACCCCGAAAGAGAGATAAAGTTGCTTCTAGATAATAGGGAGAACAGGGATAAAATAGAGAGATACAATCTTGCGATAAGGAAAGAGACAGTGGAGCTAAGGGAATATATAAAAAAACAAAAAAGGAACTTTCCCGAGAAGTTTAGGCCTCTGTTAAGGGGTGTCCGTCTTAATATTATTGTTAATCGAGTTGTAAGTATGGGAATCGAACTTAGTGTAATTCTTGAGGAAATACTTTCAATGGATGAAGCTGTGAAGAAATGTGAGAAAACATTTTTTGAAGAAAGCGGGATAAGAATAAGCTTTGAAGAACGTGCCGTTGATCAATTATTAGAGAGGGCATTAGAAGAAGATGTTCCAATAGGTGTGTTATGCGGTACGATACTTAATAATTACCAGCAGGGTCTTAAACTTGTAAAAGAGAAAAATGGTAAGAATGAATTTATTATAACAAAAGAAGCAATAAGAAATCCTGAAGGATTTCTCAACAAACTGATTAAAGAATCATATGAAAGTTGATTGAGAGACATGACTGCTAAAAGAGATTATTACAAGGTGTTAGGTGTTGAAAGAGACGCCTCTGAGGGAGAGATAAAAAAGGCATACCGTAAGCTGGCTATGCAATATCACCCCGACAGGAATCAGGCGAATAAAGAAGCTGAAGAGAGGTTCAAGGAGGTTAATGAGGCTTATGCGGTTTTAAGTGATAAGAAGAAGAGGCAGGAATATAACAGTTTTGGACATACAAGATTTCACAGGCAGTATTCTCAGGAGGACATTTTTAAAGGATTTGATATTGGTGATATTTTTAAGGATGCTGGCTTTGGGACAGAAGATATCTTTAGTACCCTCTTCGGTGGTGGCAGAAGGACTTCTAGAAAAGCGGGTTTTAAAGATTTCTTTAATCCTTATACACAACCAGGTTTTGGTGATTACTATGGAGCAACGCAGGGGAAATATACATCCGCCCGAAAGGGTGCTGATTTAGTCTATGATCTCTCTATAACTTTAGAGGAAGTAGCTTCAGGGATTTCTAAACAAGTTGCCTTTCGTAAAGAGAATGGAGAATTGGCAAGGGTAAATGTTAAAATTCCTCCAGGAATAAGTGCGGGAAAAAAGCTGAGAATTGCTGAGAGAGGATTAAAAGGAGAGGCAGGGGGGGCACTTGGTGATTTATATATTAAAATAGCTGTGAAAGATCATCCGGTTTTTGGGAGGGAGGGGAGCGATCTACATCTGGATAAGGAAATACAATTTACTCAAGCTGCACTGGGATCAACTATTGAAGTGCCAACCCTCGAGAAAGTACGTAAAATAAAAGTTCCTCCGGGAACTCAAAGTCATAGTAAGATTAGATTGAAAGGTTATGGTCTCCCGAACTTTAAAAGTAAGGGAAAGGGAGATTTATATGTTCGGATTGTTGTAAAAATTCCGAAGAAACTGGATAAGAAACAGCGTGGTTTGTTAGAGGATTTTGTTAAGGAAGGTATGTAGCAGGGTCAATTTGAGGATCTTATTTCTTTAAAAAGCCGAATTTTGCTTTTTTGTTTGTATGTTCTTCAAAGACCTGCGCTCTCGTTTCTAATTGTGGTTGTTCCATTTGTTTTTTTAATCGATGGATTTGAATGCTCATTTCCTGCAAGCTTTTTTCTCTTTCCTTTAGTTGTGATTTGCTTTCCTCCAGTTGATTATTTAATTGGCTGATAGCTTGATCCTTGGCATTCGATTCATCTCTTATCTCATTAATAGTCTTTTCAAGTACTGCTAGAGTATCTTTATATTTTATAACTTCTTCATCGTGGTGTCTTTTCTGATCCAGGTATTTTTGAATAATTGAGAAGTCGGCGTAAGATTCTTGATCCATAATCTTTACCTCCAGAAATAGTTAGTGCTTATCAATATTACTGCAGAAAACAAAATCCACCCTCTTCGCTGATGCCCAATTGTTCTCGCATTAAATCAAGCTCCCCATGTCTTAAAGTAGCATTTCTTGCTTCATCCAAGGTTATCATCCTGTTTGCCAGTAAGGCGAGGAGAGATTGTTCCAGGGACTGCATCCCATAGTGAACAACAGAATTTTCAATCTGTTCGAGGATGTCCTTATACTGGCTTTGTGCTACCATTTTCCTGATTGCAGGCGTGCCAATAAGGATTTCAATTGCTGGGATTCTTCCATTTCCGTCAACCCTGTTGAGTAATCTTTGAGAGATAGCACCAACCAGCACATTGGAGAGTTGAATTTTTATTTGATTTTGCTGGTCTTTGGGGAACATATCGATGATGCGTGAAACTGCTTCATAAGTATTATTGGAATGCATGGTGCTTAGGATAAGGTGGCCAGTTTCTGCTGCGTTCATTGCTATCGAAGTGGTTTCGATATCTCTCATTTCGCCGATGAGGATTACGTCGGGGTCTTGGCGAAGGGCATCTTTTAAAGCATTGGAGAAACTAGGAGTATCAATTCCAACTTCCCTCTGGGTGATAAAAGAGTTATTGTTTCTAAAAAGAAATTCAATGGGATCTTCTATGGTGATGATGTGAAGACTTTTCGTTTCATTGATAACTTGTACCATAGCAGCAAGAGTTGAAGATTTGCCAGAACCGGTTGGTCCAGTAACTAGTATTAATCCTTGCGGTTTGTTACAGAAAGATTTTATTGCTAGAGGTAAATTCAAGGATTCAATGGTTGGAATAGAAAAGGGAATATTTCTGAAGACCAGGGAAGTTGTTCCCCTTTGACGAAATATATTTACTCTAAATCTGCCTAATCCCCGAATAGAGTATGAAGTATCGGCTGAGTATTTAAGTTGAAACCCCTTTTGCTGGTTATCGCTCATGATGGATTGGGCTACAGTATCGACTTCTTCAATAGATATGGGTGGGTCGTCAGTACGAATTAGCTTACCATCAATACGCAGTATGGGTGGGGACATTACATGAAGATGCATATCGGAAGCACCTTTCTCTTTCATAGATTGTAGTAGTCGAGTTAAGTCCATATGCACTATTGAAGAAATAGTTAGACTGATAGGTTATTATAACGTAAATTGTTGAAGAGAATTTGCAGCTGTATTTTATGCTTAATAGTATCGGTGAACTTTATAAAAAACTGCTGTTGAATACCCCACAGCTTTGCTGTGGGGATGAAAACAGCATCGCCGAAGGCGAAAAAGTATGGTATAGATACTGGGTATGAGCCCGGTAAAAAAAACGAGACATGCTGTCTATGATCTTAAATACCACATAGTTTGGATTCCCAAATATCGCAAAATAATCCTTACGGGAAAGATAGCAACAAGACTTAAAGAGATCTTCCAAGAGATTGCTGAACGATATGAGTTTGAGATAGATACTATGGAAGTAGTGGAAGATCATGTTCATGTGTTTCTCAGTGCGCCTCCTCGCTATGCACCATCAAGGGTTGTCCAAATCATGAAAAGCATCTCGGCAAAGATAGTTTTTCAAGAGTTCCCCGAGGTAAAAAAGCAACTGTGGGGAGGGGAACTTTGGAATGATGGTTACTTTGTACGATCAACAGGAGATAAAGTGACATCAGAAGTAATCCGAAAATACATCAGGTATCAACACAAGCAACAGATGTCATTTAACTTTTGATGCCTCGCAGCTCTGCTGCGGGGTCATTCACTGATAACTTTAGGAGAAAACTATGTATTAACACCAGCAGCGGGAAGTTGTGAGAGCTGAAGCGATTAGTGGATGACAGGACATATTCTAACTCTAGTGAATGGCAAAAGCGGGTTATCATTTAGGAGGAGAGAAATTGCTCGCGTCTCATTTTCGAATTGTTTGGTGTGTTTTAATAAATTGTACTAAGATCTAAAATAATTAAAGTACTACTGGTTAAATATCGATAATGGTGTATGATATTTCATATTTTTGATAGTTAAAACATCTCTGATAAGGGAGGACGTATATTTATTTATTTTGGATAGAGTTTAATGCTAATAATGGTTAGATTTATGATTATCTCTATTTAGAAAGAGGTAAATATTTTAAATCATTGGAGAAATAAATGAAAGAACAAAATAGGGATAGAGATCCAAGACTTAAATTCTTAAGCAATATTTCTTCTCTCGTAAATTCAGTTTCTGATTTAGATCACCTTTTAGAATTAATCATTGAATCAGTGACCGAAGTGATGGGAGCCAGAGCAAGTTCACTGTTGTTACTGGATAAAAAGGCAGAGAAACTATATTTCCAGGTTGCCACTGGGGATAAAAAGGATGATGTAAAGAAGTTTGAAGTAGGCTTGGGGGAAGGGATTGCAGGACATGTGGCTAAAACAGGAAAACCGCTATTGGTGGAAGATGTTAGGAAAGATTCTATATGGGATGAGAAGATTAGTGAATCAATTGGGTTTGATACTAAATCTATAGCATGTGTACCGATGAAGATTGGTGAAGAAGTTGTAGGAGTTGTGGAAATCATTGACAGGGAGGATGGCAAGCCTATTAGAAGTGAGGATATGGAAATTCTCGTAGAATTTGCAAATATGGCTGCATCGGCTATTGTGAAAGCAAAGGAGTATAAAAAGGTAATTGAAGAGAATGCAGGTCTAAAGAGTCAGTTAGATATGAGATATCAGATTATTGGAGAAAGTAGCGAGATAAAAAAGGTGATTGCTGATGCTATTAAAGTGTCCAATTCCAAATCCACTGTGCTGATTGAGGGTGAAAGCGGTACAGGTAAGGAACTGATAGCCAGGCTTATCCACAGATCTGGAGCTCGTAGAAATAAAGCTTTCGTTATTGTTAATTGTGGGGCTCTTCCTGAAACCCTTTTAGAAGCTGAGCTGTTTGGTCATGAAAAGGGGTCATTTACTGGGGCGCTGTTTAAGAAAATTGGCTTATTTGAAACTGCTGATGGTGGCACTATTTTTCTTGATGAGATAGGTGAGATGAGTCAGGCAATGCAGGTAAAACTTTTAAGATTTTTACAGGAAGGTACTTTTAATCGCATTGGCAGTTCTGTTTCCATAACTGTTGATGTCAGGGTTGTTTCCGCAACCAATAAAGATTTGAAGAAAAGGACTAAAGAAGGAAAATTCAGAGAAGACCTGTTCTACAGGATAAATGTAATTCAATTGAAGATGCCTGCGCTGAGAGAGAGAAGAGAAGATGTCACCGTTTTAGCTGAGTACTTTCTTCGGAAATACGGTGCTGAAAGAGGGTTGAAGAAGATGGAGATTTCATCAGAAGCCATGAAAGCAATGCTAAGCTATGATTGGCCTGGTAATGTGCGTGAGTTGGAAAATGCGATTGAAAGAGCCGTTGTAATGGGAGATGTCAGTGGTAAGATAATGCTAAACGATTTGCCTATCGGAAAAACGGATTCAGGATTTCAGGGGGGTATTGAGGTAGGTATGACCTTAAAAGATGCTCAGGATTTGTTTAAAAAGGAATTTTTAAAAAAAACGCTGGCATACACACATGGAAATAGAAAAAAGGCTGCTGAAATCATGGAAATTCAAAGAACATACCTTTCCAGGCTTATAAGTGAGTATGCCTTACGATTTTGATTAATTGGTTAATCTTTAAAAGAGAAAGACTGCCGGGACATTTGCTAACCTTAAAAAGCTAATTTTTGTCCTATTCCCCGCCGCATTGATTGACTTTTTCTAAAATATTTCTCTGCATAATTCCAGAATGTTCTATTAGAAGAAGCTTTTATTTTAAGAAGGTTTCTACTGTTACAAGTTACATGCCCCCAGGTCAATTTTGTTAGTTGTTCTTTAACTAGCGTGAGTTTATTATAAATTCAGAAGAAGTCAAGCAAATCAGAGCCGTAA
>CAZOKO010000041.1:0-20995 GCA_964580455.1 uncultured Thermodesulfobacteriota bacterium
GATTTTTCTAAATTCAATAAACATTACTTACCCATTTAAAACTTTAAAGAGCCGTTATTAATGTAAGTATAAAATAGTCTGTCTGTCATTGTGAGAAACAAGATTACTCTCCAGTCATTGCGAGGTTGCCAAAGGCAACCGAAGCAATCTCAAAGAGGGCTCAGAACAGGCTCCACAATATTACTTAATTACAACTTCTTAAAGATTGCTTTGCTGTCGCTCGCAAAGACAAATTATTGTAACAATAGTTCCAAAGCAGCGTAAACTAAATCATTTGTTTGTTTCTTAAGGAAGAAATGATTTTTCGGTAAAAGTGATTTGGACGTTATCTATGTAATATGTGCGAGGTGTCTCCCAGGTTCCCCAAATACCAATAGTTACCCACAGCCTACCACCTGAATCTGATTGTATAATAAAGTCATAATCTTTCTCTAACCATCTAAACCCAACATCTGTTTTAGAATTGTTGCTGGTATTTTCCTGATATATGAGATTGTCTCTGCAAACAGGCTGTTCTTTTGTAACGCCAGTTATGATTTGCCAGAGATTTATTTCACCAAAATCTGCACTGGCAAAAGTGTATTCTACACTCACATAATAAAGACAGTCTGGCTTTACAACAAAAGATTGTTCTACCCATATTTTTCCCTGATCATTAAGATTATCCAGGTAAAAGGCTAAAGATATGGTTCCATCTTTAGCCATTTTTTGTGTACGTTCAATAGACCATTCGACAGGAGGATTATCCAGGTCTGTTCCATTACTGCTCCATCCTTCCATGTCATTTTCAAATGAGAAGAAGTAGCTGTGGGGTGGTGTACATCCGGCAACTAAAAATACCACAGTGATAAATAGAGACTGAAGGTATTTCATTAGAAAGAATCTATAACTTACTGATGTTAAATGTGTATTTATAGTAGTTATTAAACTTAAGATTCATTTAAGTTAAATTCTCAATCTCAATTATAACTATCTTCGATTTCACTCCCCAGGAGGTTTCATAGGCAACGGTTGCAATAATCTCTTTACCATCAGGGCTCCAGGCACTGTCTGAAACTACACAGCGTTTACCGTTCATATATTCGGGATAGCCTGGCTCATTGAAGTAAGTCACTCGTTGCTTGTTTGAACCAGTAACATCCATAATCCATAATTCTGTTATAAGATATTTCTTCCAATTGTGGCCAGATATGTCACCCCACTCTATATCAAATCCTGTGCTTGACATCCAGGCAATCTTTGACTCATCAGGCGAATAATGTGCATGTTCATCCCAGTCATTATCACTGTCAGTTAATCTGGTGAGTTGATCTGTTTCTATATTAAATTCATAGATGTCTAAACCAACCGGTGTCTGATCAGATTTCAGGTTTCCTGAGAACAATATCTTATTATCATCTTTGGAGAACCCATGGCTTTCATAAAAGCAATTCCATTCACCAGGCTCATAGGTCACTATATTATCAATGTGGGGTACATTGTTATCTACTGCAAAGTCGGCTATTTTGAGCGCCCACCCACCACCAAAACTTTCTCCATACCTCACCTTTTCAGCCCAGAACAGTGTTTTGCCATCATGAGAAAACTGAGGGTGGATAATAGCTTTGTAAGGTTGTGTAAGAGGATAATCCGTTAGTTGATAAAATTCTTCACCATCACCAGTCATTACCCATAAATCGCAGTTGAACCCCGTGCCGGGGATTGCCCATTCATCAAAATCATCCGGAGCATCTGATTTTTCTGCAGTAAACACAATATATTCACCTGAGTGGTGCCACGCGGGGTTGCCGTTGTGTTTTGGGATGTCTGGGTTGTTACAGGTCAGGCATTTCTCATCTGAGCCATCAGGTTTCATTACATACACATCGTAATATCCATCTATGTCTTTTTTACCAAATGCGATCAGGTTTTTAGTATGTGACCAATCTAAACTTTTTCCATTATTCTTTATTATTTTGATATGTGATTCCTGAATGCATCCACAAATGAAAGCCACTGTAACTATCGCTGAAATTATTATTGATGTTAATCTAAGATTTGTTTTGTTTTCCATAAATATTATCCTCTATCACAATTTACTCAACTATATGAATAACTTACTGTCATTGCGAGGAACAATATCCCTCGGTGTCAATGTGATAATTGTAAGCCCGTCATTGCGAGGAACGTAGTGACGAAGCAATCTTATAAAAGAGGCTTGGGACAGGCTCCACAATCTCATCAAAAAAGCTTCGTAATATACCTACATTCTTTAGAAACGAGATTGCCACGCCCTCCGGGTTCGCAATGACTATCTTAATTAATGTTTTTTCCATAGTGATATCACCCCAAATATGAGTTAATAAACAGTTTGCACCCCTCTTGCCTCCTTTATTAAAAGAAGGGAGGATTATGCTTTAAGGGAAAAGTGGTCTTTCAGGAAAAGAACTATCAGAAGACTCATCATTTCTGAATCTTTCAAGACGTCTCTCCTTTGTCTTGGAGATGATTTTTTTAATTTCTTTGTTGAATTCCAGCTGAAAAAGGATGAACTTTGCCTGCTGTTCTATAGTTAGGATCTTTTTCAGTTCTGCCCTTTCCTCATCCTTAATTTCCTGAAGTGCTTTGTGGTTTTTTTCAAGATTTTCAAGGGTATCTTTTATTTGTCCTTCTTTATTATTCTTCAGGGCATCTTTTAGGGTAATTATATCCTCTCTGAGATTCCGCTCTTTTACTACTCTCTTTTTGTCATATCTGTTAAGCAATGGGAAGAGTCTGGCGGCAATCTTTTCGTCGAGGTCAAGGGCTTTGGTGAGTTTCCACATTCTCAATGTCTCAATCCTCTTCCTAACCTTTTCCATCTTTTCCCTGGGCGGGGGTCTGTCAAAATCTCCCGGGGGTGCAGCAATACTGCTTGTAACAAAAACAATTACAAAAAAGCATAGAAACAGTAATTTAAGTAAATTCTTTTCCATTTTTACCTCCTGATTGTTGTTCTATTTTTAATGTCTCATATAAGTTATCAAGCTCCCTCGAGTTCAAAGAAGCAAACTCCCTGTAATAGGAATAGTCCATAAGGTTATCCGAGCGTAGGTATAGCTCATTATCTGCCAGGTATTCTGTAATAGATAGAATATCATTTTCAGTTATAACGCTGTAGTCTATGACTTCTGCTGCAAATGGATCTTTAAAGAAAGGGTCATATTCCGTTATATCCCCACTTTTTTCATAAGAGAATATCAGGACAAGCAAAGCTACAATAGTTGCTGCAATGGGTAGCTGTTTGAATAATAATGATTTTAGCGAAAAACGGTTTGACTTTTCTTCTTCGACAGCTACTCTTACCCTCTGAGGGAGGAACTCCCAGAAAAGGTCTCCCGGATCAGGTGCATCGGCAATAATAAGTTCTTTGATAAAAGAAAGTTCACTTCTGCATTTCTCGCAGTTCCTTAAGTGAATCTCAACAGCATTTCTCATTTCTTCCGTAAGAGATTCATTAAGATATTCGGGGAGCATCTCTTTTATTTCGTCATGGTCTAATTTCATATCCCTTTTCCTTGAAAATATTTCTTAATCTTTTCACACTGTTATGATAATGGGTCTTTACTGCACCTGTTGAACATCCCATAACCTTTGCAGTTTCACTACAGCTCATGCCTTCGTATACCCTGAGAATTACTGTAAGCCTCTGCCTTTCAGGAAGCTTATTCAGGCTATTTTTGATATGATCTTTCTTTTCCGTTTCAATGATTGTTGATAAAGCACTTGTCTGTTTTCCCGGGGTTGATTCCTCAAGTTCGATTTCATCACTTTTGTTCTGCCTGATGTGGTAAAGGCTTGTGTTTACAGCTATTCGGTATAACCAGGTCTTAAATGATGACTCCATCCTGAAATTCTTGATGCCCTTTATTGCTCTGATAAATGTTTCCTGTGTCAAATCCTTTGCCTCTTCGATATCGTTTGTAATCCTGTAAACGAGGGAATAAACATACCTCTGATATTTTACTACCAGTTCATCAACGGCCCTTTTGTCGCCAGCAAGATATCTTTTGATCAAATTTCTGTCATCTTCCATCTAGTTATTTAGACATATAAAAGCAGAAAAGGTTTAAAGTTGAAGGGGTTTTATTTAAAATGCTGTTAGCTTTCAAAAACCCAACCTTTAGAAAAGAGAATAACCAATGGGGAAGCAAGTTAGAAGACAATCAAAGGATTCTTCCAACAAATTCTTAAGATCTGTCTTAACGCAAAAATTTGAGGTCTTGAGTGATTCAAGGGCTTGCTGCAGATCCTGTTCCGAAAAGTTAGAGAAAGATTCTCCTGCTTTTAATCTGTCTATCAAATTAAGAAATTCATTGCCTGGGGCCATATAATAAATTGACTGTGCTGTATCTTTACCTCTTAGATTCTTGTAATTCCAGTAACCCCAGCTTATATCTTGCTCCTCCAACAAGTCAATAACATCTCTATCATAATCCAAATATTTATCTGCCTTTGTGACTGCACCGAATTCTCCAACATAAACAGGCAGATTTAATGTTGCAGCATAATTAATCCTGTTAATCAATTCTTGCCTTAAAGCATCCTTATCAAATCCTGTAGAGGGATACGTACCATCTCCTATGCCTGCATAATTCCACGGTACGTAGAAGTGGATACTTAGCAAAGTATTGGCGTCCAGGGGGGGATCTATACAGTCAAGATCTTCCCGTAAATCCTTTTCCAGGAATATTATATGTCTATTATTAACATCCCGTACAGCTTCAGTGATATGCAAGTAGACTTTGTTTAAAATTGTCCTGTTTGGTGCCTCTGGTTCATTCAATAAGTCAAAGCCGGCGATTATGGGTTTATCAGCATATCTTAAAGCAATATGCTTCCACAGTTCGGCAATTCTCTCTTGATTTGTTACATTTGACCACAACTCATTTAAACCGTTATTCCCAGAGTGAGCATTGTTATTATGTCCACCAGGTGATTGCCTCATACTTAATATCAGGTAAATATTATATTCCTCCGCCCAGGCGATAACACGGTCTAGTCTCTCGAAATTTTCCTGACTGTAGATAAATGGTTCGGTCTCAAAATCCATATAAGTATTTAAAGAGAACCTGGCTGAATTTGCCCCCATTGACTTCAAGTCAGCGAAATCATCTTCAGTGATAACATAATCCAACATCTCATCAAAAAAATCGTTTTGTCTATCATCACTTTCAATTATGAAGTTTATGTCCCCCCTGGCAGAACCAAAATCCAGTTGCACTCCTCTTAATCTAACTTCTTCACCTTTTTCATTGACTAATATATTTCCTGAAACAGAGAGAAACGAAATATCGCAGCTCCTCTGACAATTACAAATAAGAATAACTAAAAATATACAAACAAAAAAACCTGCTATCTTTTTTTTCATTTTACATTCCAATATTGAAAATTATTACATTCATTTCATCTTCAGCTTTATTTCCCTCATTATCATAAGCAACAACTTTTATCTCATGTACCCCTATAACAAATTCATTCCATGTCCATTCATAAGGTGATTCAGTATAAGTGCTTTTTAAAACATCATCAATGTAGAATTCAATCCTATCTATTCCATCTTCATCATATGCATCTATTTCAACTGTTATTTTTCCAATTATCATTGTATTTTCCAATGGCATTATCTCCTGATCAAAAATGTATAAATACTCTTCTTTTGGTTTTGTTATCTCAATGGAAAGGAAAGGAGAAAATTCATATGCTCCAATATCAAATCCAGCACCTTGTGGTCTTGGTGCGCCATCAAAATCATTATCAACAATTCCCGCTATATTTGTGCCTGTATCAATAAGCGGGGAATCTGCTCTTAGATGGAAATTATTATTTTCGAAATCTACAAATTCGGGATCTACCATCCATAAATCGTTAGGATACGCTCCTCCAGTTGGTGGCACTCCGTTACTGGTATAAACACAATTATAACCAACCTCTAGCTCTTCTACTGTTCCTAACTGCAAATATGGACAAGATTCTTTGCCATAATCATAAAATATATTATTCATTACTTTAAAATTTCTAACATCCCTTAACCATATTGCATACTCTCCTACTCCTTCAGGTCGAATAAACGTATTACTTACTATTACTATATCTTCAACCCAACCAGCTGTACTCGATTTTATATTTATTCCTGGTAGATAGCTGCCGTCTGAATCCATAATAAAAATATTATTCCGGAAGGTTATATTATGTATATCTCCTGAAAGTTGTTCGCAAAATACCCCTTGATGCCCACGATTGGAATTTGCAAAGATATTTTGCTCGAAAATTATGTTATAGGCTGGGCCCCAAGTTTGAGCAACATCTATATGAGGGTAATCATTTCCCGGATCACTCATAAGAATATCATGAATGTAATTTCTTCGAATTATATGTCCTGAGCCGAAAAAAAGTATCCCATCTGCATCAGCTCCAGGAGGTGGATTAGTCCATTTAGGTGGTTTCTGTATTATGTGGCTTATGTCATTATTTTCAATAAGATTATTTCTTCCTTAAACAGATATCCCACTACGACCTGCGTATGAGATGCAATTGTTTTTGATAACATTATAACTTGTTGCTGGAGAATCTATAGGTAATGTGTATACGGCTATTCCTGAGTATGTAACATCGTGAATATTGTTGTTTATGATTTCACAATATTTACCCTCAATATATATGCCTGCAGACTGGGCAGGATCATTGTAACCATCCATGTTTTCAGTAGCGGTTATCTCAAACTCTGTTATATGTATATGATTTGCATAGGTAGTAAAACCATGATTAATTACAGAACCTTCAGTTTTATAGGTAATCGGAGCACTCAGACTCCCAGATTCCATGATTTGAACTCTTTCATCGTAAAACCCCGGGAGAACAATACACGTATCTCCAGCCCCCATTACATCAGCAGCTTTCTGAATGGTTAGCCAGGGTTGATCTTCCGTGCCAGGATTAGAATCAGTACCATTTTCAGCCACATAATAAGTTGTCCCAGCTGCTTTGCTTTCCGTATGGGCCCCAATACCATATGTATTTTGCTCGTTGACTAATGCCACACCAAAATTACTGATTACGGTCAATGCAACCATTGCCGAACATACTATTTTCATTTCCGCTTTCATTTTATTATAAATTTAATATCATTCTCATTAGTATTACTGCTTTGATACATGAATTTCTGTGTGAAATCTGTGGTTGAAGGAAAATTATGGGTTTAATGGAGAGAAGTGTAACGTTTTACACTTGATTATAAGTATTGTTGTGTTTTTTATTTTTTGCAATGGTTCCAATACCTGTGATGAGTATAAAAAAACCTGCTACAAAAATACCGATATGCTTTAAGGGTAGTGGAATGGAGTTTTGTCGTCTTATAACCAGTAATCCATCGTAGGGAGGAATCCATGTACCACTGGTTTTGTAACTCAAGAAGCCAGTAAAATCGTTTTTGAAATTGTGATTGCTCAATTTATAATATTGTCCTCTGCCAGAGCTGTTTCGAATATATCCAAACCTGAAATTCTTATTTATATCTGCAATTGTCTTACCTTTTTCTTCCAGGAATAAAACCTGGAGGGTGAAGTCTTTATTTTCAATCTGCCTGTCAGACAGTTTTAACCAGATAGAAAGATCATCTTCTGCTATTGCAGTAAAAGAAGCGGTCTCCATAATTTCTGAAGGAAACGATAATTTTGCTGGAAAAGCATGAATATCCTCATACATTGCTCCCGCAAAATAGATTATTCCGAAAATCATACTGACCAGCATGGTAACACCACCTGCAATAGTAATAAAAATTCCCAGTATAAATTTGAAATATCGCTTATTAATCATTGGAGACTATAGAGGTATAGTGAAGAACAAAAGAAAGTTACAACACACTAATCGGATTATTAAAGTGTATTTACATTTTCTTTTACCGAGGAAGGTTTAGTTTCAGACTTAAGCCCGCCATTTAATGAATCAATTTAGACAACTTCGTCATTGTTAAACCCGCAACTTTAAGAGGGATGAGATAATAGACTTAAAGAAGTGCAGTGCTGAAATATCTCTCTACCCTGTCAGGCAATATAGTTACCACTTTGTTCCTTCCATTATCCATATGAAGAGCTACAAAAACGTTAGCACCAGAAGAGGTTCCCACCAGTAATCCTTCTTCTTTAGAAAGTCTGCGGGTGATATCAATAGCTTCTTCATCAGAAACGGTAAATACCATATCTACAAGTTTCAAATCCAGGACATCAGGAATAAAGCCATCACCGATTCCCTGAATTTGGTGAAGGCCTGGCTCCCTTCCTAATAAAGCGGCGCTATTTTTAGGTTCAACTGCCACGATTTTGATGGTGGGATTTTTCTCTTTTAAAAATTTACCTATTCCCTGAAGCGTTCCACCGCTTCCCACACCTGCTACAAAAATGTCAATTTCCCCATTCAGATCATCCCATATTTCAGGGGCAGTTTGCTGATAATGGATTTCTGGATTGTGTGGGTTTGCAAATTGATTTGCTACAAAATATTTTTTCGGTTCTGCTTCAGTGATTTCCTGCATTTTTTTCAAACTTCCCGACAAGCTCTCCTCAGCAGGAGTAAAAATAATTTCCCCTCCGAAAGCCTGAATGATTTTCCTTCTTTCTACACTCATATTCTCAGGCATCAAACAGATTACCTGGTAGCCTTTTTGGACTCCCACCAGACACAATCCGATTCCCGTATTACCTGAAGTAGCTTCTATAATAGTCATCCCTGTTTTAAGCTCCCCTTCTTTTTCTGCTGATTCAATAATTTGCCTGGCGACTCGGTCTTTCAAACTCCCCCCAGGATTCAGAAACTCAGCTTTGCCAAACACATTTCCTGAAGACATTTTTTTTAGTCGAATCAGAGGGGTATTTCCCACTGCTTCAAGAACAGAATCTAAAAGCATAAGAATCTCCTTGTTTTTAATTAATAAATTATTTTTAAATGTCTTTGTTGCATATTCCCCTGGTAATATATTTAACTAATTTACAAGAATTATTCAATTAAAATCTAAATCGACATTTCCCCCTGATAAGATTACTTATTTTTTTAAAAAATTAACCAAAGAGTACAATGAAGAAATATCTGTAATATGAACATCACAAAAAGGATTAAACTTTACGTTGTAAATCGTCGATATAAGAGTAAAGACAGGAGTTATATTAGTAAAAGAGAATTTTTTTATTTGCTTTTAAAAATCTGTTTATAGTGAGAAGTGAAATAAAATGAGGGTTGAATTAGGAATAAATTTAACTTGAGAGAAGATGATGGAAGACCAGGAAAAAAGAAGAAGGACAAGAGTGAGATATAAAACATTAGTTGATGTTAAGGCAGATACTACAACATTAGCAAATCTCCAAATAAAAGACTTGAGCCTTAAAGGGATTTATGTAGAAGCAGATAATTTACTGCAAATGGATGCAATATGCAAACTTACTATCAAACTTTCAGATTCACCTGAAATGTTTTTACATCTTACTGGAAAGGTAGTACGTTTGGATGGAAAGGGAATGGGTATTGAATTTGATACAATGGATGCTGAGAGTTTTTATCATTTGAAAAAAATAGTAACATACAATCTGGATGATCCAGGAAAAGCTCTAAAAGAAATTGCCGGAGTTCCGTTTAATAGAGTAGCTTGAATATATATTGCTGGTCTGATCACATCTGCTGTTTTATTATTTTTCATTTGACACATCATTATCTTCACTCTATACTCACCCAATTAAAGAAGAGTTCTTGTTAAATTTGATTATACTCTTCGTCCCACTAAATTATTACTTTTAAATCCAGTTATCGAAAAAGGAAATATGATAGGCATCAAATAACAAAAGGAGTAGATATGGGATCAAACAAAAAACAGACGAGGCTATTACAAAAAGAAAATTTTGAACAGTTACTGGCTGAAAGAAAAACATTATTATTGGGGAAAGGTGTTGATAGACAGAAACTAAAAAAAGACAAGGTTGCAAGACATTTGCAGGCGGAAATTAATAAAACTGTGAAGGCAATTGCTGCTATTGATGCAAGAGAAAAGGTGATAGAGAAGGCAAGGATTCAGAAACAGAAGAATGCCGAGAAAAAGAAAGAGGCTAAGCTCAAGCCAAAAAAGATAAAAGCTGAACCAGAGCAAGAAGAAAAAGCCAAGGGAAAAAAGAAGAAAAAGAAGAAAGAAAAATAGTAGGAAGTTTGGGTTTTTATTCTTGACAGATGTTATTTAATAGGTATCCCCTTGTTCTAAAAGTTATATTCCGAAAAAGTTTTAATGCTTTCAATCCTTAGCATCGATGTAAAAACCCCGGGACCATTTATTTTTTTAAAGTTTGAATTCGTAAAGTTTACTCCGCAAGAAGGGCTGTTCTCTTTTAAAATTGCCTTTTTTGCTCCTGCAAGCCTTGCGATCTTCAATGCCTCTTGAGCTCCTTTTAAAAACTCTTTTGTTACATCCTTTTCGTTAACATCAACAACCTTTACTTTGCCTGCTACAACTTCTTCTCCTGTGCCATTCTGTATACTGGCAGCTGGTCTGGGAGTGGGAAGTCCACCCAGTTGCTCAGGGCAGACAGGGATGAAACCTTCTGCCTTAATTTTCTTGATGATTTCATCATTAATACTATTAGAACCGTCATAGCGACAGTTGATGCCAACAAGGCATGTACTTACTATGATCATATGACCACATGCTCCTTCAGATAAATATGACCGCCTCCTCTTCATCCTTCCGTTTAACTACCTCACCAATAACGTAGGATTTAAGTTGCATACCCTGCAATCGAGAGATGATATCTTTGGCTTCTTCCTGTGGGACGATAAGCACCATTCCAATACCATTGTTAAATGTTTTTAACATCTCAGCTTCACTGATATTTCCTTTTCCCTGGATAAAGGTAAATATTGGGGGAATCTCCCAGCTACCTTTATTTATAACTGCCTGGCAATCGTCAGGTAAAATCCTGGGGATGTTTTCAGTTAAACCACCACCGGTTATATGGGAAATGCCATGAACATTGAATTCTGCAATGATCTTTAGCACTGGCTTCACATAAATTTTTGTAGGTTCTAAGAGTTCTTCTCCAAGATTCCTTCCAAGCTCTTCTATTTTTTTATTGAGGTCAAGGTTGAGCTTTTCAAATACTATTTTTCTCACCAGTGAATAGCCATTGCTATGCATACCACTTGAAGCAATTCCCATAACTTTGTCGCCAATTTTGATTGTTAATCCATCAATAATTTTGTCCTGATCAACCACCCCCACTACAAAACCAGCTAAATCATACTCGCCTTCTTTGTAAAAAGAGGGCATTTCTGCAATTTCACCTCCGATGAGAGCACAGCCTGCTTCTTTGCAACCTCTGCTTATTCCAGAAATGACGGATTCCAGTGTTTTGGGTTCAACCGCGCCAGTTGATACATAATCCAGTAAGAATAGAGGTTCTGCACCCTGTGCCAGGATATCGTTAACAGACATTGCTACCAGATCAATACCGATGGTATCGTGGATATTTGTCATAAAAGCGATTTTTAATTTTGTTCCGACACCATCAGTAGAAGCTGTTAGTACAGGTTTTTTATATTTTTGAGTGTCCAGTGAAAAGAGACCGGAAAACCCACCGATATCTGTTAAGACTTCAGGTCTGAAAGAAGTTTTAGCAATAGATTTAATGCGTTCTACAAGTTTGTTTGTAGTTTCAATATTAACGCCAGCATCTTTATAGGTTAATGATTTCTTCACCTTTTACCCCTTGTGTGATGAAAACAAGCTGCATGATGCATGATGCAAAACTATTATGATCTAATTATTAAATTGCGAGTCCCGTGTTAAAAATAGTGATATAAAAAATATAAAACTCTCAACTCGAAACTGATTATTTTTGATGATATGCAAAAGCAGAACTCTTGTCAAACCTTTTCCCTTGCACACCTTCACATAATTTGCTTAAATACTAAAAGATTAATAGGTTTAACTATTCACTTATTGTTCTTTTTATTCTTCTAAACATGAACAGGCTATCTGAAATCATCACCGCTATCAAAAATCCCCTTATTTTTGCGTCTAAGAATCAATTCGCTAATCTTGATACCATAAAAGGGCTGGAACTGCTTATAAGTAAATTGGTTAAGGAAGCTCTTGAATTGCCACTTGAGCAACAAAATAAAATTCTATTTCAGAATCTGCTTGCTAACTTTTACCAATTTAATTCTTTGGATACAAAACTTAAGAAGGTGAAGATCGGAGAATCTTTAACTATCCTTTCTGAGGTTGAGGAAACTCCCGACTTTCCTATTACCGAAAAGGTTCCTTTGTGGGGGATAAAAAAGCTTTCCACTTCCATCCAGTTCATAAAAGGGGTAGGTCCCAGACTGTCAGAGATTCTAGGCAGGAAGAGTATACGTACAGTGGGTGATGCACTTTATTTCCTGCCCAGGAAGTATGAAGACAGGCGAAGGATTAAAAAGATATCAGAAACCATCCCCAATAGTATTGAGACAATTAAAGGAAGAATTATAATGTTAGATGCCGTTCCCTACAGGGGAGGTAGGAAAAGAATCTTTGAGATGGCAGTAGCTGATGGAAGTGGCACTGTCATTGCGAAGTGGTTTCAGTTCAACGAAAGATATATGAAAAAAAAGTTTAAGAAGGAGCAAAACATTATACTTTCAGGTGAAGTAAGACAGTATCATTTTCAGAAAGAAGTACATCATCCAGAAATTGAAGTAATTGAACCTGGGGAAGAGGGAAGTTGGGAGTTTAAGCAGATTATTCCTGTTTATTCTGAAACAGAAGGTCTCTACCAGAAAACAATGAGACGTATTATGAAGAGGGTGATGGATGAATATTCAGAGCTTGTGATTGATGGAATTCCTGATCGTATACGCAAATGGCAAAATTTAATAAGCCTGGAAGAATCTATCAGAAAAGTTCATTTCCCTGAATTTGATGATAATTTCAATGCCTTAAATGAAGGAAAATCGCCTGCACATCGCAGACTCATATTCGATGAATTCTTTTTCCTGGAGCTGGGGCTTGCCTTGCGCAAAAGAGGCGTGATATTAGAAAAAGGTATTCCGTTTAATATTACAAATAATTACATAAATAAGTTAAAGTATATTCTACCTTATGAATTAACTGATGCGCAGAAGAAGGTAGTTGCCGAAATATTAGATGACTTAAAAAAACCACACCCAATGAACCGACTTCTTCAAGGAGATGTAGGGAGTGGTAAGACGATTGTTGCCTTGATTGCATCTCTTATTGTGATTGAAAATGGATATCAAGCTGCTTTCATGGCCCCCACGGAGGTCTTGGCTGAGCAGCACTACTCAACTATTTCACCATTTGCAGAAAAACTGGGATTAAAGGTTCTTTTACTAACTAGCAGTATCAAGGGATCTAAGAGAACAAAAATTTACAAAGAAATAGGTGAAGGGCAAGTAGATATCATTATAGGAACTCATGCAATTATTCAGGAGTCGGTTATATTTCATAAACTTGGCCTGGCTATCATAGATGAGCAGCATAGGTTTGGTGTAATGCAGAGGGCTATGATTAAGAAAAAAGGGGTAAATCCTGATGTGCTGGTAATGACGGCTACACCCATTCCCAGAACCCTTGGTCTCACGGTATATGGAGATCTCGATAGTTCTATCATTGATGAATTACCACCTGGGCGGTTACCTGTAAAAACCAAGCTTTATCATGAAAGGGATAGAGTAAGAGTCTATGAAAAGATTAGGGAGGAGATAAAAAACAAGAGGCAGGTTTTTGTCGTTTATCCTTTAATTGAGGAATCTGAAAAGCTTGACTTGATGAATGCAACTCAGATGGCAGAACATTTACAGAAAAGTGTTTTCCCTGGTTTTAAAGTAGGGTTGCTTCATGGCCGGATGGATAGTAAAGAGAAAGAGAGGATTATGTCGGATTTCCAGTCTAAAAAGATTGATATACTGGTATCAACTACCGTAGTGGAGGTTGGTATTGATGTTCCCAATGCCTCTTTGATGGTAGTTGAGCATGCGGAAAGATTTGGTCTTTCTCAACTCCATCAATTACGGGGGAGAGTAGGCAGAGATGACTATCAATCTCAGTGTATTTTACTTGCACAGTATAGAAAATCAGATGATGCACGTCGTAGATTGAAAATTATGGAACAGACAACAGATGGATTTAAAATCGCGGAAGAGGATTTTGCCATTAGAGGGCCTGGAGAATTTCTTGGAACACGGCAATCTGGAATCCCCGACTTCAGAGTTGCCAATATTGCAAGAGATATAAAGATTCTTAGCGAGGCAAGAAATGAGGCATTTCAATTGATTGAAGAAGATCCAGCATTGTCCCTTCCAGAGCATAGTGCAACAAAAATGGTTTTAAAAGAGAGATGGAAAGGAAGATTAGAGCTGGCAAGTATCGGTTAGCAGTTGGGATAAACTGCTGGAATTGAGTGCAGCTAAATTCCAGTCAGTGTTCATCATATGGGTATCCATAATAATCGATTGCTTTCTATCGATATGCATCCTTCCGGTGATCAATAGTAAGAATATAGATAATTTTTTCCTCCTGATCCAGAGTATAGAATATTCTGAATTTCCCCATGCGATATCTCCAGGTGTCAGGGACGTAATCTTTAAGTTTTTTGATATTTATCCCGAAAGATGGTTCTGACTTGAGCTGAGGATAAACATAAGAGGCGAGCTTTTTCATAATGAAGGATTTGTTTTGAGAATTTAGTTTTTCAACTCTCTTCAGGAACTCATCAGTTTCAAAAACACGATATTTATTCAACGAAACGCCCCCTTTTTGCTTTTGTATCTTTGAGGGCACGTTTTAAACTTCTGTTCAGATCTTGATTTCTTTGGATTTCTGCCATTTCAAATTCATCAATAAATTGACTATTCTCTATGAAACGAAGAACAGAGGTTTCTATAAAGTTTGAGAGAGGTCTATTCTCACTCTCGGCAAGATTGCGAAATAATGTGTAAATCTTATCGTTCAGTCTTAATGTAACAGTTTTGGACATTGTATACCTCCAAAAGATAATGTATTTATATAGATTCTATGAGAATACATTAGAAGCAATTGAAATGCAAGTGGAAAATGATGATTTCTTGATGTTTTCTAACGGCAGAGTTAAGCTGCAGTGAAACGCGTCAGTGTTTCCATTGACTTCCCTGCAATGAAAGAATATGATAGATCTATTTTAAACTACATATTGGGGAGACAATTATGAAAGGTTATGTGCAGGTATATACGGGGGATGGGAAGGGAAAGACAACAGCGGCTATTGGGCTGGCTGTGAGGGCGGTGGGAGCTGGGTTGAAGGTTTTTATGGGGCAATTTGTAAAGGGAATGGAATATAGCGAGTTAAAATCGCTTGAGCGATTTTCTCCACAGATAGAGGTCAAGCAATATGGAAGGGCAAAGTTTGTTCACAGTAAACCTGATGAAGAAGATTTTGCTGCATCCAGGGAAGGGTATGAAGAAATAAAAGGGATTATTAAGTCAGGCCAGTATGATCTGGTAATACTTGATGAGGCAAATATTGCAGTTTATTTTAAACTGCTCTCAGTTGAAGATTTGTTAACCTTGATAGATGAGAAACCAGAGTCAGTAGAGCTTATCTTTACCGGAAGAAAAGCAGACCCAAAATTGATTGAAAAGGCTGATCTGGTTACTGAGATGAAAGAAGTTAAGCATTACTATAGTAAGGGAGTTCTAGCCAGGGAGGGAATTGAAAAATGAAGCTAGTTACCTTTTATCACGATCTTACCCTTAGGCTCTGATATGACTTCTCCAATGATGGCTGCTTCTTTAATACCTGCCTTTTTTAATCGGTTGAAGAGTTCATCTGCCTTTTCTTTTGCTACAGAAATTAAAAGCCCTCCGGATGTTTGGGGGTCAAAGAGGATATCAATCATTTCAGGAGATAGAGCCGGATCCATTTCGATCTGATTAACACGAAATTTCTTATTTCGATGCGTTCCTCCTGGAACCAGTCCTTCCCGGGCATATTCTTCTGCTTCGGGGAAAAAGGGAATTGAGGAGGCATAAAACAACATTCCCACTGCACTTTCATCCACCATTTCACATGCATGACCCAGAAAACCGAAACCTGTGATATCTGTGCAGCTGTTAACTCCTACCATTTGCATTATCTCAGAGGCAGCCTTGTTTAATGTGATCATAGATTGGATGACTTTGGAAACAGAATATTCAGATGCCATTTTTGCTTTTAATGCTGTGTTAATGATTCCTGTGCCCAGCGGCTTGGTGAGTATGAGCTTATCGCCAACCTTAGCAGCTGCATTGGTGATGACCTTTTCAGGATGAATTGTCCCAGTAACCGAGAGCCCATATTTTAACTCTGCGTCTTCAACGCTGTGTCCGCCTACCAGAGTCACTTTCGCCTCTCTCATTTTATCCAGACCACCCTTTAGTATTTCATTTAATACTGATATGTCCATGGACTGCATTGGAAAGCAAACCACGTTCATAGCAGTTAGTGGAATACCCCCCATGGCATAAATGTCAGAGAGGGCATTTGCCGCAGCAATTTGACCAAATGTATAAGGGTCATCTACAATGGGAGTAAAGTAATCGATAGTTTGAATGAGAGCTAGATCATCAGATATTCTATAGACACCGGCATCGTCAGAATGTTCCAGTCCCACAATCAGATTTGGATCATCTATCATGTCTAGTCCCTTTAGAGCTTTTTCCAGATCCTCCGGACCCAATTTAGAAGCTCACCCCGCACCTTTTACTGTTTCTGTAAGGCAGGGATGATTTGCTTGATTGTTAACAGGTGTTTTCATCTTGCTTCCTTCTTCTTTATTTTTTTATAAGCTGTACATAATTATTTATAACAATTATCATTTTTACATTTAGCAGAGATTATTTCAACAGAAATATTGATTTTAGATTGCCTATGATAAAGTAAGGTAGTAATATAGGATTGAGGGATTGAGGGATTGCGGAATTCAGGGATTAAAGCATTAAAGAACTGAAGAATAGGGGGCAGGGTTCAGTAGAAAATAATTAATCTCTGCGGTTTTAACGAGTTCTGCGTGAAATGGAAGTACAATGAAAGGAGGATTATGATGAAAGTAGTTGCATTTAACGGAAGTCCGAGAAGGGAAGGGAACACATATCAGTCCATTCAGGTAGTACTGGAGGAATTGAAAAAGGAAGGTATTGAAACGGAAACTATTCAGATTGGGGGCAAGAATATTCATGGTTGTATAGCGTGTTATAAATGTTTTGAAAATAAGGACAAAGAATGTTCGATTAAAAATGATGACTTAAACAATTACATTAAGAAAATGATAGATGCTGATGGTATTATTATAGGTTCTCCTGTTTACTTTAGCAATGTCACCAGTGAGGTGAAAGCCTTTATGGACCGCGCTGGTTTGGTAGCCAGAGCTAACGATAATTTTCTCAATAAGAAAGTTGGTGCTTCGGTGATTGCAGTGAGAAGGGCAGGGGCGACATTCGCTTTCTCAGCCATCAATTTTTTCTTCCTTATTCAACAGATGATTGTTCCAGGGTCAATCTATTGGAATCTGGCTATTGGGAGGGACGCTGGTGAGGTGCAAAATGATGAGGAAGGGATGATGACTTTTAAGACGCTGGGTCAGAATATGGCATGGCTGCTTAAAAAAATAAAAACCTGATTTTGGCCAAAGATTCACCCCGTCAGAAATAAACGAAGTCTGCGGAAACGTTTTAATCTGCGTCCCATATTATGTCAATTTTTAAGATATCAGCAGAAAAAGAAAAGGCTCTCTTAGAGCGAATGTGTCAGTTACAGGTTTCTGAAAAAGATCTGGAGGAGACCTTTGTGCGTGCTTCAGGGCCTGGTGGACAGAAGGTCAATAAAACCTCAAGCTGTGTTTTTATACGGCATATTCCTACAGGTCTATCAGTGAAGTGTCAGCGTGATCGTTCTCAGGCTGTAAATCGTTTTATTGCAAGGAGACTACTCCTGGATAAAATTGAACGTATGCAGAAAGGAATCATCAGCAAGGAAAGAGAGAAAATTGAGAAGATAAGACGACAGAAAAGAAAGCGTTCAAAACGTGCCAAGGAAAAAATGCTGGCAGAAAAACATCTTCAGTCTGAAAGAAAGAAACTCCGTTCTACATTAGAGATAGACTTAGAAGAATAGTAATGACGTAACTATTCGTCCTATTGCCATTCATGATACCCCACTATAATTCCTGCTGCTACATATCTTTAAATCCAGCAAAAAATGTTTCTATTGATATAAAATCCAATATTTTATTAAGTATTTCATATTATAACCGAATATTATTAAATAGATTGTTCGTTTTAGTTGTAGGATTTTCAGAACGTTGGAGGTAGACAATGAGAACTTACAGAGATTTATTTTTCTTGATTATTGTAAATCTTCTGTTTTCCTCGGCGTTTGTCATGGCTGAGGATTTTAGGGATTTTGCAGAGCTGGATTTGGAAGCAATGCTCAATACAGAAGTAATCACTGCTTCCAAAAGGGTACAGAAGATATCAGAAGCTCCAAATGCTATCAATGTAATCAATGCAGATGATATCAAACGTTCAGGGGCGGTGGATTTGCCTGACCTCTTCCGTATGGTTCCAGGGGTTGATGTAGCCAATATTTATGGAAACTGTTACGGCGTATCTTCAAGAGGTTTTAATGAGAGGTATGCTCAGAGGATGCTGGTAATGATTGATGGCAGAAGTATCTACACACCTTTCTTCGGTGGTGTATTTTGGGAAAATGAGGAAATCTTTCTGGAAGATATAAAACAGATTGAGGTTATTCGGGGACCAGGAGCAACACTCTGGGGAGCTAATTCGGTAAATGGAGTCATTAATATTATCACCAAGGATCCAGAAGAAGATCAGGGTTTTATGGTTACAGGAAAAGTTGGTAATAAACGTTTTAGAGAGAACGTTACCAGATATAGTGATACTATTGCCGATAAATTGAGTTTCAGCCTTACAGGAGGTTACAGGGAGGATGAGGGAACACGAGGAGTGAATGATTACCGTCGTGTGCCGAAAGTTACAGGCAGGTTGAAATATAGGTTTTCTGACCATTCACTTCTCCACTTCTATGCTGGGGTCAATGAATCTGAGATTGGTTTGGATTTGACCAAGTATACACCTCGTACAGATGCTCATTTTCGCTCCAATTACCAGATGTTACGCTGGGAGCATAAGTTTTCTGAGAGCTCTCTCAATTTCACATTCAGGCATACCGCAATTTTTATGAAGTTCACAGTGATGACAAGGAGGTTGACATTAAGAATGATAGTTATGATGTAGAAATGCAGCATTCATTTGCTCTGGGGAAGAGAAATCATATCGTTTGGGGTGGTAATTACCGCACCACGGAAGCTGACTCCAATTATCTTAATCCCGAAACCGACCATGACGATATCCTGGGATTCTTCTTGCAGGATGAGCTAAAGGTACTTGATAATTTAAGCTTAGTTGCCGGGATAAAGTATGAAAAAAACTCCTTTACCGGAGGGGATTGGTCACCACGTGGATGCATTCTTTTCTCCCCCTGGACCAATCATCATTTCCGCTTTTCTGTCTCAAGAGCTCTCAGGACGCCTTCCTATGTAGAAGACAGTTTCTATACGGTATCAACTATGCCACCTCCCTTAACAGCTATTCCAATGGCTTTGGTGGTGGGTAATGAACACCTGGACCCGGAGAGAATGACCGCCTTTGAACTGGGATATCGAACTACTCTCTTTAAGAAAATAGGGCTTAATATAGAGCTTTACTATAATGAAATAGATAATGTTATTGAAAATGTAATTTTAAGACAGACATGGCCAATTTTAATTAGCTGGGAAAATGGATACAATGCTACTGCCAAGGGAATAGAGATTGAAGCAGATTTTCCTATCACCCCATGGTGGAGACTAAAAGCAAATTATACTTTTCAAGAAGTGGAGTATAAGAGAGTCAATGAGGATGTATCCGGAACACCCAAACATAAGTTCAATATTGGTTCATCCTTTACCTTTAAAAACGGCTTCTCACTTGATCTATGGGTTCACTTTGTGGATGAAACCAAATGGAGAGGATTAGTTGGAGATGTTAAGGTTGATGACTACCTGAGATTTGACATGAAGATTTCCCAAAAGCTTTTTAACGATAAGGTGGAGTTATCGCTGGTGGGGCAGAATTTGTCAGATAAACTTCATCCAGAGACTTCTGATGCAACAGCAACTTATGAAATAGATCGGTTAGTCTATGGTCAGATTACATTGAATTTTTAATACATGTCACCCCTACCCCATGAGAGAATGTGTCATAATAGAAAATGGTAGCCGCAAGCTTTAGCTTGCGTTTAGAAAATGTAATAATTTCTTTCTGTTTCGCAGCCTAAAGGCTGCGGCTACCACAAAAATACATAACTTGACAAACTTTATGATCAAAAACATAAAAGAAATTAAATTTCTGATGGTTTTAAAATACTTTCTAATTGCTTCTATCGTCACTATTAGTCTCTTTCCACCCCATTCATCAGCAGCCGATTTGGAAGTATCAGTTGAACTTCAGGCTAAACTGTTCTTAACAGCGCTAACCTATGATAAAAATCTGGAAATGAGAGCAGGCAAACAATTGAATATTGGGCTCCTCTACTTTCCTGAAGTATCTCAATCTAAAGAAGAAGCCTTGGACTTTTCTAATGTATTAGAAAGCTTTAAAGATAAAAAGGTGAGTGGCCGAAGTATTGGTAAAGTTTTGCTTGCCTACAATGGTAATGTTGACCTCAAAAATAGTATTTCAACTAATGATATCAACGTGCTTTATATTGCCTCTGGTAAAAATATCTTGTTAATGAGGTCTCAAAAGTGGCCAGATCTGAAAAGGTGATATCCTTAACTAGTGTAGTTGAATATGTAGCTGAGTGTAGGATATCTGATCTTCCCCCGAAAAAATGGACACAGGGTTAGGCTGCTTTAGTATCGATCC